>CAMZLH010000045.1 GCA_947311565.1 uncultured Nitratifractor sp. | reverse complement strand
GAAGATGAAGCCAAAGCTGACTTTAAAATAAAAGCGAAGCAGTTTGTAAAGATATATGGGCAGATGGCTTCTATTATGCCGTATGAGATAGTAAATTGGGAGAAGCTATTTTGGTTCTTGAAGTTTTTAATACCAAAACTCATCATAAAAGATAAAAATCAAGATTTACTCGATGAGCTTTTGAACTCTGTTGACCTATCAACCTATGGTCTCCAAAGAGTGAAGTTAAATGAGAACGTTGAACTTAATGAGAGTGAATCCCAACTTGACCCACAAAACCCTAACCCTAGAGGTACGCATGGTGGAGAGGAAGAGGAAGACCATTTAGATATGATTATCAAAAATTTTAATGAAAGATGGTTTTAAGGGTGGGATGCAACACCAGAGGAACAAAGAGTACGCTTTTTAAATATGGCACAAAAGATGAAAGAGCATCCAGACTTTAAGCGTAAATATCTCGATAATCCTGATACACATACTAGAGATTTAGCCTATATGAAGATATTTGACGAAGTGATGAACCAACAAAGACGAAGTGAGCTAGAGCTTTATAAAATGATTTCACAAGATGAGGCTTTTAAGAGTGCTATGCAAGACACGGTTAAGAGAATTTTGAGTGCGTAATAAACTCTATATCAGGCTTTAAAAGGTGAAAATTTTATAATAACCCCTCGTCACTAAAGCTATAATAGCTCTCTTTTGTTAGAATTATGTGGTTGATTAGTTTTATGCTGATATTTTTAGCAACCAAAATACTACTTTAACTCTGGTATTACCTAATATTATTGCATAATTACTCTCAAAGGTTTCTCTTTAGTTTGATTTTATTTAGTATGAGCTATTTTTAAGTTATTTTGTGTATTATCTTTTGTTATGCCAAATGAGTGTTTTAGATATACAAATTTGGATAAATTTAATTAGATAGGGAAAAAATAATGAAAAAAATAGTAGTTTCGATATTAATGTTGATAATATTGGCAGTAGGTGCATTGTTTGTTATCAATGGTAGTAGTAATTATGATTCGTCAAAATATAATTTAACTATTACACCAAAAGATCATCCATTTGGTGTTGGTTCGGTAGTTAAGTATAAGTTACCAGATCAGTTTGATAAAGCTCATAGTTCGTCTAACGATACTAAGAAGTTAATTTTTGCTTTTACCAAAGAGACAGGTCATATAGTAAGAGAGTTTATGCACTCTCAAAAAGAGAGTTTTTTAGGTAATAAACACTCTGCAATTATTGCAGATGTTAGTGCAATGCCAACAGTTATAAGAAATACATTTGCACTACCTGACTTAAGAGAGAGTAAATATCCAATGCTTTTAATATATGACAAAAATATGGCAAAAGTATTAAAAAATGGTCAAGAGAAGAGTAAAGTAATTGTAATGACACTAGATAATTCTAAGGTTATTAAGATAGAGCATGCGATGAATATTAAAGAGTTAAATGCTCTTTTTAGATAGTTAAGAGTTATTGATAGCGATAGCTTTACTCTTATATGTTAATCTGAGTTCAATTATATACTTAAGGGCTTGAGCTCTTAAGTAATTTGGCATTTTATTATCTCACTAAATAGATATATTATTTACATAGCATCATCTTTAATTATGTACTCTAAATAATATCTTCAAAATATAGAGTTATCTAAGAACTCTACTCTATAATTATAATTTGATTAGCTATAATTTTAGAAAAAGATTTATTATGAAGATATTAGTTACAGGTACAGCAGGTTTTATAGGCTATCATTTAGCTAAAAAACTACTAGAGCGTGGTGATGAGGTGGTTGGTGTTGATAATATAAATGATTATTACGATGTTAATCTAAAGTATGGAAGATTAAAAGAGTTAGGTATTGCAAAAAGCGAGGTTTTAAGTTTAACTAGTGGGGCTATAGAGAGTCAAAAGTATAAAAATCATAAATTTTATAGAGTAGATTTAAGTGATAAAGAGGCGATAGAGAGTATATTTAAAGTAGAGAAGTTCGATGCAGTATGTAATCTTGCAGCACAAGCTGGTGTTAGATATTCTCTTGAAAATCCGCATACTTATGTTCAAAGTAATTTAGTTGGTTTTTTAAATATACTTGAAGGTTGTAGAAATAATGGTATAAAAAATCTATCTTATGCTAGTAGTTCTAGTGTTTATGGGCTTAATGAGTCGCAACCATTTAAAACAATTGATACAACAGAGCATCAGGTTAGTCTATATGCAGCTACAAAAAAGAGCAACGAGATGATGGCACATACTTATGCGCATCTTTATGGTATATCTACTACTGGGCTTAGGTTTTTTACAGTCTATGGACCATGGGGTAGACCAGATATGGCACCAATGTTATTTACAGATGCTATATTTAATGAGAGAGCTATTAAAGTCTTTAATAGTGGTAATATGAGTAGAGATTTTACCTATATAGATGATATTGTCGATGGAGTTGTAAAAGTAATAGATAGTCCAGCAAAATCTAATGAGAGCTGGGACCCTAAAAACCCTGAGATATCTAGCTCATCTGCACCATATAGACTATATAATATTGGTGCAAATAGACCAACTAAGTTAATGGATTTTATAAAAACTTTAGAGGATGCTATAGGTAAAGAGGCGAGTAAGAATTTTATGCCAATACAAGATGGAGATGTAGTAAGTACTTATGCCGATGTTAGTGGATTAAAAGAGGACTTTGGATATAAGCCTACTACTGACTTAAAAGATGGTATAGAGCAGTTTGTTAAGTGGTATAGAGACTTTTATCTATAAGATGAATCTCTTACTCTTTCTATTACGGTTTTATAGTTAGCAAGTAGGTTATTAGATAGTTTTTGACCGATAATAGAGTATAGTCTTTGATCTATTTTAAAGAGAGCATCATTATAGTTACTGTATGAGCCAGCGTTAATATTAGCTCTATAATCTATTTTATCTAAAAAATAGCTCTTTTTAGAGTCTCTTAAGAGAGCATACTTTAGAGTAACTATAACTTTTTTTTCAACTCTATAAAAATCTCTTCCTCTTTTGTCTAAAATTCTTTTTTTTAATTTAATAATTTTTTCATTAAAAGAGACAACTATTTTTATATTTGGGTTGTAGCTTACTTTATACTTACCACTGCCATTTAACGACCTAATAAGAGCTTCTCTAAAGCTTCTTCTTTTTATATTGTTTAGTCTATCTCCTTTAAGTTGATAGATATCAAAATTGACTACTTTTATTTCGGGTCTTGGGCTTGTTTTCTCTTTAAAACTTATAGTACTAGCATCATTTATATAGTAATCTTTATCATCGTTTTGGTTACTAGTTTTATCTAATGTTATTAGTAAAATCATAAATAATATAGAGACTAAAACTATAATGTATTGCATAATTAACCCTCTCTTAATTCCTTATACTCTTTTGGTATAAGAAAATCTTCTATCTCTATTTTAGTGCTAAACTCTTTAAAATTATACCCAATTTCAAAGAGCTTATCTAGTGCTTTAAGTTGTATTTTGCTAAGCTCTATAGAGTCATTAGATGCATACATATCTAGATATTTTGTAAGCATTTCATCTTCTATTCTTACTAATTTTTTCTCTACGAGTAGCTTACTTAACTCTTGTTTCTTTTCGTTTGCAATTTTTACACCATCAATTAATATATCTTCTATCTCTATTGCTCTATTTAGTGGTAAAGAGCGTCTTATTGCCATTCCACCAAGTGGAAGGGGTAGCTCATCTCCTGCTAACTCTTGCCACCAATCCCAAAGTTCTAGTTCTACCTCTAGAGAGTTGTCGAAATCTAAAATAGATTCATGAATTAAGACCCCAGCATCTACTTCTCCACTTACTACGGCTTGTTCAATATCTAAAAAGTTCATATATTTAACTCTTGCTTCTGGGTATCTTGCACGAATTAGCATAGCATTTGTTGTATTTTCGCCTGATAGAGCTAGTTTTAGATTTTTACGAAGCTTTTTACCTTTTTGCTTAATTAGTTTTGGTCCATAGCCATCTCCAAAGCTGACAGCAGTACGAAGCATTGCGTAGTCATCTTTTATTTTAGGATACATTGCAAAGCTAATTGCTGTAACGGGATATGTGCCTTTAATAGCTTCTATATTTAATGTTTCAATATCGAGTGCTATATTTTCAAACTTATAATCTTTACAAGCTACCCAGCCAAATTTAATTGCATAATACATAAATATATCATCAGCATCTGGAGAGTGGGCAATTTTTAAATTCATTAATAACCTTTCAAAATATCGTTTTGTAATATTGTATCATTTATTAATAAAAAAACTGCTACAATATAGGTAAATTATTATTGTAAAGAGGTTAATATAATGGATGCAAATAAGCAAAAAGCACTAGATGTTGCAATTAAACAGATAGATAAAGCCTTTGGTAAAGGAACTTTAATGCGACTAGGCGATAAAGAGATAGAGCCAATAGAAGCAATTAGTACTGGATCTTTAGGTTTAGATATGGCACTTGGAATTGGTGGTATTCCAAAGGGTAGAATAGTAGAGATTTATGGACCAGAGAGTTCTGGTAAAACTACTCTTGCATTACAAACTATTGCATCAGCACAGAAAGAGGGAGCTATTTGTGCTTTTATTGATGCAGAACATGCTCTAGATGTATATTATGCTAAAAATCTAGGTGTAGATATAGATAATCTTCTTGTGTCTCAACCAGATTTTGGAGAGCAAGCGTTAGAGGTTTTAGAGACACTTACAAGAAGTGGAGCTGTAGATTTGATTGTTGTGGATTCTGTTGCAGCGCTTACCCCAAAAGCAGAGATAGAGGGTGATATGGGAGATACTCATGTTGGTCTGCAAGCAAGACTTATGAGTCAAGCATTAAGAAAGTTAACTGCAATTTTACATAAGATGGAGACTACTCTTATCTTTATTAATCAGATTCGTATGAAGATCGGTACAATGGGTTATGGGTCTCCAGAGACAACAACAGGTGGTAATGCTCTTAAATTTTACGCTTCTGTAAGAATAGATGTTAGAAAAATTGCAACACTAAAGCAAGCAGAGAACCAAATTGGTAACCGCGTAAAAGCTAAAGTGGTAAAAAATAAGGTTGCACCACCATTTAGACAAGCAGAATTTGATATTATGTTTGGTGAGGGTATTAGTTTTGAAGGTGAGCTTATAGATCATGGTGTTAAGCTTGATATCGTGGATAAGAGTGGTGCTTGGTTTAGCTATGGTGCTACAAAACTTGGACAAGGTAAAGAGAACTCTAAGCAGACACTTAAGGATAATCCAGACTTAATGGCAGAGATAGAGCACAAGATTAAAGAGGCTTTAGGCTTTGGAGAAAAACTTGCTATGGATGATGATGAGATAGCTAAAAGTGATGATTCATAATTTATTTATATTTGGATAACTAAGGTATAAGTATAAAAAGGGAGAGAGTTAAAAACTATTTCCATATATTTTATACTATACCTTATGCTCTATTAGAGCTTCTTACTACGTAGATATGCCATCTATTAAGTATTATCTATCTTCTTGACTTACCTAAGGCTATAATTACGAGCCTATTTAATAATATATAGTATAGATTGAATAGTATTTTCTAGATATAGAGTTATGCTAGATAGCTAAAATTAATTTTAATTTAGGTAGGTTTAGAGACTTAAGTAGCTAAAAAGCTACTTATAGTTAAATAAGAGTAGTAGTCTTACTTATTTAGTGCATCTTTAGCACTATTTGCAACTTGTGCAAATGCTTCAGGCTCGTTCATAGCCATATCAGCTAATATCTTTCTATCTAGCTCAATACCAGCTAATTTTAAGCCGTGCATAAAGCGAGAGTAAGAGATATCGTTAAGTCTAGCTGCCGCATTAATACGGATAATCCATAACTTTCTGAACTCTCTTTTTTTCTGCTTTCTATCTCTATAAGCATATACTAATGAACGCTCTAGTTGCTCTTTAGCTTTTCTAAAGTGTTTTCTTCTACCGCTATAAAAGCCTCTTGCAGCTTTTAAAAGTTTCTTATGTCTTCTTTTTCTTACGTAACCAGTTTTTACTCTCATAATTTTCCTTTCTTCTTTACCATAAATTTTAAAATTTAGGTGTCAGCTTAGCTGAACTTGCCCATTTTGGGGAGTAGTTGGATAGTTAAACTATCATCTCTTTAATATTTTTAGCATCAACTTTAGCAATATGCTTAGCAGATCTCATTTGTCTGTGATGCTTACCGTCAACTTTAGTTAAGATATGGCTTCTATACGCAGTACCACGTTTAATTTTACCACTTTTCTTAACTTTAAAGCGCTTAACAGCACCTTTTACGCTCTTCATTTTTGGCATAAATATTCCTTTCTTAGTAAATTGCATCTCTATAGAGATAGAAAATGTGCGCAATTATACCCAAAAAAGTTTACACTAAAGCTATTTAGAGTCGAAGAAGTACTCTTTTATCTCTGTTTTACTATTAAATGGGGTAACTTTATACTCATCTTCTCCTACTTTAATAGTGTACTCTTTATCTTTTTCACTCTTTCCATAGGTTAGTGCAATTTTTGCTGCTAACTCTCTCTCTTTAGATGTTGCACTCTTATGTATAAGATTGAATGGTCCAATAGTTGGAAGTTTAAAACTTATGTAATCAGCTAGTGCAAGAGCTTGCATAGATTCATTATCCTCTTTATGACGACCAACAATTAGTTTTGCACCATCTGGTAGCCTAAAGTGCCTACCAAATTTTAACATATCAATACTCTCTACACTAAACTCTTCAAACTCTATATGCTCTTTTATCTTTTGGCTATATACAGGTTCTGTAAGTAAGCAACCTCCACCAGGAGACTCATAATCTTCCCAATTGTACTCTTTGGCAAGTGCAAGCTGTATATCTCTAGCTCTTCCACTGATATCTAGCAGTTTTTCTCTATCTATCCATCCTTCTAGCTCTGGTTTTGTTGGCTCTAAAAGCTTTGCACATAGAGGTCTTACAATTAAGTTATCTTTATCTTCAGCTAGTTTTTTTACCTGTGCTAGAGCATCTTTTCTTTGGCTCATAGGGCGTTGCCCTAAAACTTCACCTGTTACTAAAAATGATGCACCAATATCTTGCATAACTTTTTTTGCAATTTTAAACATATAGCCGTGACAATCTATACATGGATTAAAGTTCTTACCATAGCCATATTTAGGGCTAAATAGTATATCTTGAATATACTCTTCTCTAACATCTAAGAAGATAAACTCAGCACCTGCTATATTAGCGCGCTTTTTAAGTTGCTCTCGTATATCTTTGGTTCCACCAAAGCCTATATGTATATGTAGTGCTGTTACCTCGATACCCTGTTTTGTGATCTCTTTTATAGCTAGCATACTATCTAGCCCACCACTAAAAAGTGAAACTGCTTTCATATGGGAATAACTCTCCTTTTTTTAATCTTGGAAGTATATCTGTTTTTATCTTTCGTATAAGAAAGCTCTTTTTTTTATAGTCTAAATTTTTATTTATCATTAACTCTTTTAGTTTACTAGTGTAGAATCTTTGTAACTCTTGCAACAGTTGTGCTTTAAACTCATCTTTATTTAGTAGGGGAACGCTTTCGTCTATATCTAAGCCTCTTAGTATAGGGTTGTCTAAGTTGCCACTTGCTAAATCTCTAAATGCTTGTTCATACCCTTTTGCAAAGTTAAAATCTAAAATATTTAATATATCATCTATTAACTTTTGATCTCTTAAAAGAGTTTTTAGTATAGATTCCCAAGATGGATCTTTTACGACGTTTGGATGGTTTGTTTGCTCTTTTTGTTGACTCTTTGCACCCTTTTTAAAGTAGGCGATGGGTATCTCCATTGATCTAGCTGCCTCTTGAACATAGACCTCTTTTACTACACTTTTTAGAGTGTTTAAGTAGTTATTTATCTCTGCAATTGCTTTTTGCTTTTCGTAAGGGTTTTTAATATCAAAACTACTTTTAATCTTCTCTATTACAAAAATTGGTAGAGATAGACCACCATTTAGTAGTGCTCTTAACTCTGTAATAGCCCCACTGCTTACCATATCGGCTGGGTCTTTACCCTCTGGGAATAGAACTACACTACCTTCAAAGCCTGAGGCACTGAGCATTTTAGAAGCCTTTAGTGCGGCTGTGACTCCTGCTTGATCTCCATCGTATGCCAAGATTACTTTAGGATCACCTTTTCTAAGAGTTGGTAGGTGCTCGCTTGTAAGTGCTGTACCAAGAGTTGCAACTGCAGTTGTGAAACCTGCTTGATGAAGCATTATTACATCTAAATATCCTTCGGTTACTATTATCTCTTTTTTAGAGTAGATATCACTTTTTGCTAGGTAGTATCCATATAGAAGTCTAGATTTATTAAATAGCTTTGTTTGTGGAGAGTTTATATATTTTGCAGGATGGTTACTAAGAGTTCTGCCTCCAAAACCAACAATTGCGCCAGCAGAGTTAAATATTGGAAATGTAACTCTATCTGTTAATCTTGCATAGTAATCGCCACTCTCTCCTTGGGCTATGACACCTGCATCTACAGCTTTTGGTAGTGGTACTTGATGGCTAGTTAGAAGATTAAAAACATTTTTAGAACTACCTACATAACCTATACCAAAATGCTCTATAGATTGGGTGGTTATATCTCTTTTTTGAAGATACTCTATAGCGTATTGTGTCTTATGTAAAGAGTCTTTATACTCTTTTTGTAGTAACTCTAATACTCTTCTATCGTCGCTACTAGAGTTGGAGTTACCTTTTGTGTAGCTAAGTGGAACATTGTAGTTGCTTGCTAGTTTTTCTATAGCTTCTGGGTAGCTAAGTTTTTCGAACTCCATTATAAACTTAATAGAGTCTCCCCCTGCACCACAACCAAAACAGTGAAATATCTGCTTTTGAGGACTAACTACAAAACTAGGAGTTTTTTCACCATGAAATGGACAATTAGCTTTAAAATTTGCACCACTTTTTTTTAGCTCTATGTAGCTACCTACGACATCAACAATATCTATAGATGTTTTTAATCTTTCGATTGAACTATCTTCTATCATAAAAAGTATTATATCTAAAAATATATGATATAATAATCACATATTTTAACTAAGGAGATATTTATGGACTTTACAGATCTTTTAAAGATTGGTGCTAATATGATTCAAAGTAGTGATAACGAGAGTACAAGTGGAATTGATAGTAGTTTAATTACAGGAGCTTTAGGTTCACTATTTGGTTCAGATAGCGAAGAGGGTGGCTTAGATTTAAGCTCTATTGTTGGTAAATTAGCAGATGGAGATTTAGGCGAGACTATCTCTTCTTGGATTGGTAGTGGCGAAAACTTACCAATTGATGCAGATAAAATTAGTGAGTTAATTGGCTCAGATAAGATATCTGAATTTGCAGAAAAGTTAGGCGTAGATACTGAGACTGCTTCTAATGAGTTAGCAAATGTTTTACCAAATATAGTAGATAAAGCTACAAGTGAAGATAGCTCTTTAGCTGAGTCTCTACTAGATAAAGTTGGTGGAGTAGAGGGCTTAATGGGAATAGCAGGAAAGCTGTTTAAAAGCTAAAGATTAGTCCACTTGGGCTAATTGATAGAGAATCTATGGGTGCTTTTTTACCTAATCATAATGATCCAATTATTAGTATTTTACTTCTGCTTGGAACTATTTTTGTTGTATCTGTTCTATCTTATGGTTATAGCATATGGAAACAGGAGAGGCGTCAAAAAGAGTTATTAGGGTTTATACAGAGCTTTGATTCTAGTGAGTGTGCATTAGATACTCAGAGTATGGAGTTTGAACCAAGTATGAAAAAGCCACTATTTCTTTTGGCAGTAGCGTATGAGAGAAGTGGAGAGTACTCTAAGGCGATAAATCTATATCTATATCTATTAAAATATACGAGTGATAGCTCTCTTCTGAGACATTTAGCAAAATCTTATCAGAAAGCTGGTTTTCTACAAAGAGCTGTAGATATATATATTGAGATATTATCTATGACGCCTAGAGATAAAGAGTCTCTTTATAGATTAGAGTTTATCTACGAGCACTTAAGAGAGTTTAAAAGGGCAAATGAAATATTAGAGGTTTTAGAGGCACAAGGTGAGGATATAGGTAGATTAAAAGAGCATCTTATGTTACAAAATATTACAAAAAGTCATATGCAAAATGATGAGAAGATTACTAAATTAGTAGAACTTATAAATAGTAGTAGCAGTAGCTGGGCTCCTCTTAGAGAGTTATTTAGAGTCGATGCAAAATTAGCTTGGAGACACTTTTCTAATAAAGATTATAAAAAGTTGGTAGATATTTTATGGAAATTAGAGAGTTGGCAGATAGATTTAGATATAATAAAAGAGCATAGAGAAGTTTCTAAAATGTACTATGCAAAAGGTTATTTAGCGGAAGATTTCTTGCAAAAAACAGCAGATGAAAGTAGTGAGTTTTTTGCAATAGATCTTATAGCAGATGCTAGAGATAGCGGTAATAGACTAGCCGAGGCTACATTTAAGTATAGTTGTTTAAAGTGTAAAAGTAGTTCACCTTTGTCATTTTTTAGGTGTCCTAATTGCCACAGTGTATATAGTTTTAATATAGAGGTTTTAGTTGAACAAAAAAGAGAAAAAAGTAGTTACTCTCTACAGTGATGGCTCTAGTTTAGGAAACCCAGGACCTGGCGGTTGGGGAACTATTTTGGAGTTCAAAGGTAAGAAGAGAGAGTTTAGTGGTAACGAGAGAGATACTACAAATAATAGAATGGAGCTAACAGCAGTAATACGAGGGCTACAGAAGTTAAAAGAGCCTTGTAGTGTTAAAGTTGTTACAGATAGTTCGTATGTTGCTAATGCAATAAATAGTTGGCTTAAAAATTGGATAGTAAAAGATTTTAAAAAGGTTAAAAATGTTGACCTTTGGAGAGAGTACTTAGAGTCTGCAAAAACTCATGATGTTAAGGCGACTTGGGTTAGAGGTCATAGTGGGCACTTAGAGAACGAGAGATGTGATGTGTTGGCAGTTAATGCTGCTCAAGAGGCAAAAAAGGAGATTTAATGGAAGATTTTTCTACACTAGAAGATACATTAGGATACAGTTTTGACAAGAAGCAGTTGATTATTGAGGCTTTAACTCATAAGAGTTCTAAAAAGCCTTACAATAATGAGCGGCTAGAATTTTTAGGAGATGCAGTACTAGATTTAGTAGTAGGTGAGTATCTCTTTAAAAAGTTTGAAGATAAAGATGAGGGCACACTATCTAAAATAAGAGCAGCTCTAGTGAGTGAAGATGGCTTTACAAAGTTAGCAAAAGCAATTAATTTAGGTGAATATCTATACTTATCATCTGCAGAAGAGAATAACAGAGGAAGAAGTAAAAAGTCTTTACTATCTAACGCTTTTGAGGCACTTTTAGGGGCTGTATATTTAGAAGCAGGTCTAGATACTACAAAAGAGATTGTTACTAAAATGCTAGAGAGAAATTATCCTCAAATTGATCTAAATACACTATGTAAAGATTATAAAACTACACTTCAAGAGATTACACAAGCACTGTATGGTGTTACACCAACATATACAATGCTTGGATCTAGCGGACCAGACCATGATAAAGTTTTTGAAGTAGCGATAATTTTAAATGATAAGCAGATATCTGTGGCAAAGGGTAAAAGCAAAAAAGAGGCTCAGCAAGAGGCTGCTCAGATTGCATTAGGTGTAATAAAGGCAGAGAAGTGAATACATTTGGATTAAAATTTCGCGTAACAACATTTGGAGAGTCTCATGGTAAAGCAATTGGTTGTATTGTAGATGGAGTACCAGCAGGTTTAGATATAGATGAAGAGTTTATTCAAAGTGAACTAGATAGAAGAAAACCTGGGCAGAGTAGATTAACAACAGCAAGAAAAGAGAGTGATAGTGTAGAGATTTTATCAGGTGTATTCGAGGGGAAGTCTACAGGAACTCCAATAGCTATGGTAATATTTAACGAAAACCAAAAGAGCCGTGACTACAATAATATAAAAGATATCTTTCGCCCTGGACATGCTGACTTTACATATTGGAATAAGTATGGTATTAGAGACTACAGAGGTGGCGGTAGAAGCAGTGCAAGAGAGACAGCAGCAAGAGTTGCAGCTGGCGCTGTAGCAAAGCTTATGCTAAGAGAGCTAGGTGTTGAGGTTAGAGGTGGAATATTAGAGATAAATGGAGTTACCTCTAAAGAGATAGATTTTGAGTATGCTAAGTTAAGTATAGTAAATTCGCTAGATAAAAATATAGCTACCTTGCAAGAGGATGAAGTTTTAAAAGCTAAAAAGAGTCATGACTCTGTAGGTGGCGCAGTACTAGTAGAAGCTATTGGTGTACCAGTAGGACTAGGTGAACCGATATATTATAAGCTAGATTCAACTTTAGCTTCTAACCTAATGGGAATAAATGCTGCAAAAGCTGTAGAGATAGGCGATGGTATAGATAGTAGCAGAAAACTAGGAAGTAGCAATAATGATGGTATAACTAAAGAGGGTTTTTTAAGCAATCATAGCGGTGGCATTTTAGGTGGAATAAGTAATGGTGATATTGTAAGTGCTAAAGTATGGTTTAAACCAACACCATCTATTTTTAAAGAGCAAAGTAGCCTTAATACAAATGATGAAGAGATAAAATATAAACTAGAAGGACGTCATGACCCATGCGTTGCAATTAGAGCAGTAGTGATATGTGAAGCTATGATGGCGCTTACATTAGCAGATATGGCACTTTTAAATATGGGTTCTAAAATGGAGTATTTAAAGAAAATTTACAGCTAAGTATATATAGATCACAATGACTACACAAATATTTTGTATAATTTTATAGAGTCAACATAAGGGATTTAGCATTTTATATATTTTGTATCATCCCTAGAAATAAAATTATAGTTAGGTTTTTAAAAAAGTAAATAGTTATATATCCTATCTTTCTTTCCCTCCAACCCTTGGTTGGCTCTAAAGATCATCCTCTTTATCCATAACAAACCCTACTACTAGTAGGGTTATTACAAAGAATATAATTATTATAATATATACTATATCCATTAGGTAGTTACTTTAGATTTAATATTAGATGAGAAGCTTTTAAACTGGCTCTTATCTTCTATAGATGTAAATGCCGATGATGGTATATAGTGAAAGTTTGGATTTTTAAATATAAGTATATCATCGCCAATCGATATAACTTCATCTATATCGTTCCAACTCCAAAAATCTTTATTTATTGAGTCTATCTTTAGTCCCTCTTTGGTGGCTTCTATTTTTAGCTCTTTATCTTTAAATGAAGATTTTTGAAAAAAGCTAAGAGCTCTTTTTTTAGCAATAATCTTTTTACCATAGTACCAATAAGTTAGTACAATTGTTGAAAATAGAAGTAGTGCAAATGCATCTTTTTTAAGAGCAACTACAATAGCATATTGTGAAAGTGCAATAAAAAACCACCCAATATATCTTTTAGATGAGTTATTAAATAGATATTTATAAGAGGCATTAAATAGTCTATTTGCATTGTCTAAGTCCCATTTATATCTTAGTTCTACTCTTTTTTTAGACATGCTCTTCACCCTCTTTAATAACTAAATCTATCTTTTTTATGCAGTGACTAGCCTCTAGCTCTTCTATTAGTTTCAGAGTTTCTTCATACTTTTGGTAGAATATTGTTGAGTTTTTTTGGTATAATTTTTGCTCTTTTTTTGCATACCACCAAGCAACTGCTATTGATGAAGCAAATAGTGAGTAAATGAGTATTTGCCACTCTTTTAAATCTAATAAAACTATGAAATATTGTACAGAAAATAGAACGAAAAACTCTATAGAAAATATTATTACAAGAGTTGAGCTCTGCTCAAAGGGTAGGGTATATTTCTCTATCTCTCTTAATAGGCTTAGATTTTTGTTTATCTCTTTTGCTTTGTTTTGGTAAATATTATCAACTGTTGATAGATCTATATTTTTTAGGTGGATATTACTTAGGTTATACTCTACATTTATTAGTTTATAATCTTCTAAAATTTGTGGATTTGTTTTTATGATCTCTAAGATTTGCTCTTGTGTAACTTTTTGTGTTTTTGCAATTTTTTGTACATCTTGCAAAACCAAATCGTACAGACCAATATTTTTAATCTCGTTTGCGACTCTTTGTAGGTGTGTCATATATCTCCTTTATCTTTAATACTTAAAGCTATCTAATAAAGGCAAAATGCCTTTGCTAGATATTAAGCTTTATGTTCTTCTGCTACAGTCTCTGGCTCAATACCATAAGAAGCAGTTGGATCTTTTGCTGGCATAAATATACCAATTAAGCCTTTAATACCAACTGACATAATAATATTTAATAAGAATATTACCCATGCAATCAGTATCATTGAACCACAAATTGCAGCTAGTATCATCCAAGTATTAAACTCACCATTTACATATAGGTGTCGTCTAAGCATTCCATCAAGTCCTGCCATACCACCAAATGCACCCATCCCAATACCACCAATTAGGTATAGCCAGTAGTGAATCCATGTCATTTTTTTACTAAATAGTGTTGTATTGTTTGTAACAATTGGCCAAAGTACATAGAGAGCACTATAAAGTGTCATATATAGTCCAACAATTAAGGCTATATGAACATGTGCCATAATAATCCATTGAGTGTTATGAAGTATTCTATTCATACCCATATCTGCTTGAATAATTGCAGCTGGAACTGCCAAACCAAAACCAACTAATCCACCAAGTAGGTATGCAAGTGCTGGTGTCATTTTAAGTGGTCTTGCCTTCCATAAAGTTACTAAAGTGATAAATAGTGCTAAACCTTGTGTTAAAAGCTCAAATGCTGTTACCATCTCTCCTGAGATTAGTTTCATCATCTCTGGTTGTCCTTGGTCTGCTAATAGATGGTGAGACCAAACCATCCAAGATACAAGAAGCTCTAACATCAATGCTGCTCTTGCAACATTCTCCATAAATAGTTTTTGTCCTGTAATCAAAGTTGCTAAAAGATACCAAGAGCCTGCAACATATATAAGTACTAATCCATCTGCAACTAAGTCAAGTCCCCACCAGAAGTAGTCTTTGTATAGTAGTGCATCTATTGCTCCAAGGTCTAATGAGTTACCGCTTGCATCGAAAATTAGATATACTAAAACAAGTATACCTGCACCTAAAATTACAATAGCATCTAAGAAAGTATCTACTGTTCCTCTAAAGATTGCAACAACAGGAAGTGCAAG
>CAMZLH010000044.1 GCA_947311565.1 uncultured Nitratifractor sp. | reverse complement strand
TCAGATAAAGAGAAAAAAAGTTTAGTAGATAAACTTATTAAAAAAATTTCTAATAAAAAATATATGACAAAGTGGAGAGATGAACTAGAGTAGTTATTACAATTTAATAACATAGAGTATGGAGTTTTTATATATTTAATGAACTCTTTTAGAAAAATATAGATTCATATTTTTCTAAAATTTAAATCTATAGCTATAAAAATATTAAATATTTATACAATTTCTACTCGTTTTAAATAAAAGATAGTATAATTATTGCCATATTTGGTAAAAAAGGTTAGGTTAATGAAGTTCGAAGATATCGAAATTGAAGATGTAGACTTTGAAGCAATGCTTGAAGAGTCTTTTAAAAAAGAAGATAGTGGTAGTGATTTAGTTGAAGGTACAATTGTAAGAATTAGTGAGGATGATAATCAAGCGATTATTGATATTGGTCGTAAAAATGAGGCTATTATCTATTTGGATCAACTTAAAAACAGCGATGGAACAGTCGAGTTTAAAGAGGGTGACAAGATAGAAGTAGTAATTACTGGCTATAAAGGTGAGAGACCAATTGTATCTTATGATTTAGCTCAAAAAAGAGCTGCAATGAATGAGTTTATTGCAGAGTACGATGAGACTCAAGAGTACATTGTAGAGGGTACAGTTAGTAAGAAAAACAAGGGTGGATTTATTGTAGATTGTGATGGCTTAGAGTTCTTTATGCCTCGTACACTATCATACATTAGTAATAAAACAAACCCAATTGGTAAGAAAGTAAAAGCTCTAATTGTAAAAGTAGATAAGGATAGTTCTTCTGTAGTAGTATCTAGAAAAGAGCTTATAGAGAGAGATAAAAGTAAAGTAGAAGAGATAGTTAAAACTATATCTGAAGCTACAGAGCCTGTAACAGGTACTGTTAAAAAGATCACTAGCTATGGTATGTTTGTAGATGTTGGTGGAATTGATGGTTTAGTTCACTACTCTGAGATATCTCATAAAGGTCCTGTTAATCCATCTAAATATTTTAACGAAGGTGATGAAGTTCAAGTTAAAATGTTAGATTATGATAAAAAGAAGAGACATCTATCGCTCTCTATTAAATCAGCATCATCTAATCCGTGGGATAAAATTGATGATATTATAGAAGTTGGAGATACTATTCAAGTAACAGTAAGTAATATCGAACCTTATGGTGTATTTGTAGATTTAGGTGAAGATTTAGAGGCATTTTTACATGTATCTGAAATATCATGGGATAAAAATGTTAAACACCCTAAAGATTACTTGACTGTTGGTGAAGATATTAATGTAGAGATTATCGAAATTGATAAAGAGAATAAGAGATTAAGAGTAAGTCTTAAGAAGCTTCTTCCAAAACCAATTGATCAATTTAGTTCAGCTAACTCAATAGGTAGTGTAATCAAAGGTGAAGTTACATCTATTACAGATTTTGGTGCATTTGTAAAAGTTGGTGTAGTTGAAGGTCTTTTACACAATCAAGAGTGTTCATGGGACAAGGGCGTTAAGTGTAGAGATATCTTCAAAGTTGGTGAAGAAGTTGAGGTTAAAATTATTGATATCGATACTGTTAACTCTAAAGTATCACTAAGTAAAAAAGCTTTAGAGGAGTCTCCAGCAGATGCTTTTGCTAAAACGCATAGAAATGGTGATATTATAGAAGGTACAGTAAAAGATAAGAAAGACTTCGGTGTATTTATTGCTTTAGAAAATGGCGTAGATGCACTGATCAGAAGTGAAGATCTACATCCATTAAATATGGATGATATCGAAAAAGGAGAGTCTATTCAAGCTGTGTTAGTATTTATAGACCCTAAGAAAGATAGAATTAGAGCATCTGTTAAGAGATTAGAGAGACAAAAAGAGAGAGATGCAGTAGCACAATATAGTGATGATACATCTATGAAGCTTGGCGATATGCTAAAAGATGATTTAAAATAGTAGGATAGATATGAGTAAGTATAAAATTGTAGTATGTGATCATATTCATCAAAGTGGGTTAGATATACTAGCTAATAGTGCAGATATAGAGTATATTAATGCTGCAGATGAGCCAAAAGATAAACTAATAGAAGAGGTTATAGTAGATGCTGATGTAATTATTACAAGAAGCTCTACAGATGTGGATGGCTATCTATTAGAACATGCTAAAAATTTAAAAGCAATTGTTAGAGCAGGTGTTGGTGTTGATAATGTAGATATTGATGGTTGCTCTAAAGAGGGTATAGTTGTAATGAATGTACCAACTGCAAATACAATTGCTGCTGTTGAGCTTACAATGGCTCATATGCTCTCATGCATGAGACAATTTCCTTATGCTCACAAGAATTTAAAATTAGATAGAGTATGGAGACGCCAAGATTGGTATGGAGTTGAGCTTAAAGATAAAAAGTTAGGTGTAATTGGCTTTGGTAATATTGGTTCGCGTGTTGCAACTAGGGCTAAAGCTTTCGAGATGGATGTAATAGCTTATGATCCATATATTGACCCATCTAAAGCTACTAACTTAGATATAACATATACTACAAATTTTGATGATATCTTAAATTGTGATATTGTTACAATTCATACACCAAAAACAGAAGAGACTATCGATATGATTGGCAAAGAAGAGATTGCTAAAATGAAAGATGGTGTTGTACTAATTAACTGTGCAAGGGGTGGACTATATAATGAAGAGGCACTTGCTGAAGCACTAAAAAGTAAAAAAATATATATGGCTGGTATTGATGTATTCAATAAAGAGCCAGCTACTGATCATCCACTATTAGATTTAGATAATGTAACAGTAACACCACATCTTGGAGCTAACACAAAAGAGTCACAAAGAAATATCGCTATTCAATCAGCAGATAATGCAATTGCAGCTGCTAGGGGTGTCTCTTACCCTAATGCTCTCAATTTGCCTATTAAAGAGAGTGAGTTGCCGCAGTTTGTTAAACCATATTTAGAGTTAGTACAAAAGCTTGGTAATATGGCAGCACAAATTACCAAAAGTAGTATAAAATCTATAAAAGTAATTGCTGAGGGTGAAATTGGTGAGTTTTTAGACTCTTTTGCAACTTTTGCTACAGTTGGTGTTTTAAAGGACTCTTTAGCAGACCAAATAAACTATGTTAATGCTGAGTATGTAGCTAAAGAGAGAGGGATAGATATTGTTAAAGAGCCTGCTAATAATAATAGAGGTTTTAAAAATCTATTAAGTGTTAAGGTTACAACACAAAATGGAAAAGTAGTTAAACTTAGTGGGACAGTTTTAGAAGAGTCATTACAAAGAGTCGTTGAGATAGATGACTATACTCTAGACTTAGAGCCTAAAGGCAATATGATTCTATTTAAAAACAGTGACGAACCAGGTGTAATTGGAAGTGTTGGAACTATAATTGCAAAATATAATATTAATATAGCAGACTTTAGATTAGGTCGTAATAAAAATTCTCAGGCACTTGCAGTTATCAAAGTAGATAATGCTATTAATGAGGAGCTTATAGATGAGCTATCTAGATTAGATGCTTGTATAAGTGTTAAAGCAGTTACTCTATAATTTTAAATCTCTAAAGCAAGTATAATTTATCCTTGTTTTAGAGCCTTCTTCTAAAGTATAAATAAAAAGTCTTAAAATCAAAATATTACAATTGAACCCTCTGAATAACCTAAACATTCACAATGGGATTTACAAATGTAAGATTGTGCAAAAGATTTATAACTCCTAGCCGTAGCTCTAAGACGCCTTAAATATTTTGTGCAATATTACGTTTGTAAACTTCACCCTTTGGGCATCACTAGCTTTCGCCTATTCGTTTTTACTCTTTCTCATCTTAGCTATTATGGCTAGGGTGAGAAAAGCTAGTGATGTTGTGAACGTCTAGGTTAATTAGAGGGTTCTATTATCTAATAGAAGGTATCTACAAATTATTTATAATTTCTTCGTAAATACCCATAACAGAACTACTATTACTAAATTTCTTAATCTTTTCTACATCTCCTCTTTAGCTCTTTGTAAAGCTACTATAATATCATCGATATTATCTATAGGAATATGAGTCTTCCAATCTGGCTCCTCATTACTTGCTTTTAAAAAAACACCTATACTAGCAACTGTTTTGCTATTCTTACCATAGGGCTCTTTAATTAATGCAACCTCTATTCTCCCACTCTCAGTATCTGCTAGTTTAAATTCATTAATTATCTTTTTTTCATTATGCATAATGTAGTCTCCTTTTAAAATTTAGACTCTATTATATCTTTTTTTTATCTATATGTGACTCAATATTACAAATTAAAATTTATAGTTAAATTGTATCGTAGCGCCTAGTTCACTATGTTTGTTATTGATTTTTGCACCTGGACCAAATAGCGCTGATATATCGGCACTAGTTTTAGAAGATGTTGCATATACCACTGCTACATCCATAGAGAAGCTATCACTAAATTTATACCCACCACCAAGAGTAAAGTGTTGTTTTGCTGTAGCTGGGAATCCTAATATATTAAACATATTTAAAGTTGCGCCAGATGGTATTGTACCACTCATAATAGTTAGAGGAGACTTAGCATAGTTATAACCAGCTCTTAGAGCATATACACCAGCATCATACTCATATCCTATTGCAAATATATCTTGGTCTTTCCATCCAAAACCATTATAACCTGCAGCTTTACTCCAAAGTACTCTCTTGTAATCAGCTGCTATTGTATGTACACCATTTTTGTATGCTATACCAACACCAAACTCTGCTGGTTGAGTTAATGTATTATCCATTGCAGTTGAAAAAGCCCCCATAGCTACAAATGGAGCTGTAGCTGTTGATAACACACCATCATACTTCATTTTTATTTTGCTTTTATAGACTGCACCTGCACTAAATCCACTACTAAAATCATAATTAGCACCTATACTAAATCCTACACCAAAATCTTGTGTCTGTCCATTACCAATATTAGAACCACTCATCATTGGTGGTAATTTATAGTGTATATCTAAAGAACCATATTGTAAAATTGGAGATATACCTACACTTAAACCTCCACTTTTATAAGCAACAGGCACTGCGAACTGCATAAGTTGTAGAGTTGTTTCCATCTCGAATAGAGATGGGTTATCTCTGAAATCTGTACCCATGCCAGCAGTTCCATACATACCTACACCAATATAAAAATTTTCATTATATTTAGTTGCAATTGCAACTTCTGGTATTATACTTAAATCAGCACTACTGCTACTCTTACTACCTTGCCCCATTTGTGTCTTTATAGTTGGTGCAAATATTGTACCACCAAAACTTATTTCAGTAGAATCAATTTTAGTAATATTTGCAGGGTTAATTAGTGTAGACTCTGCACCTTGAGATAGTGCAATACCTGCGCCACCCATAGCACGAGCTTTTGCTCCTACTCCTATTAAGTTATCTCCATTTGTTGCAAAAAGTGTTGTCGATGCAATAGCTGATATAGCTATTACTTTATAGGTTAGATTAAACATTATATATCCTTAAGTTTTATTATTATATTTTATTATAACAAATAATTTATTATTTCTATATAAATATAGTATTTTTAGAAGTTTAAATTTTTAAGTGAGAAGAATTGTAAGTTTTGAGTATAGGTAATATTGCAAAGAATATATTTAATTGTATAGAGGTTCACAAGATGAGTAATATAATTTTGCACTATAAGAGTATAGAGCAAAATTTACTTATATTAAATTATAAACAATCAGCTAATGGAACATATTTGTCTAAATTACTATCATAGCACAATACCTCACCAGTTCTTATATTGTAGTGCCAAGCATATAATTTTAAATCACCGGATTCAACTCTCTTTTTAACATCTGGATAAGTCATTAAGTTCTCAATTTGTATTTTAGCAGACTCTTTTTCTGTAAAGTCTCTTAACTCTTTAATTGAAGCATTAGGAATAGTGTTTAATGCTTTCTCTTTTGCAGGAGCACCTAGCTCTAGCCAGTTTATAATATTTACATTTTTATCTGTTTTATTAACATCATTAAAAAGTGTACCTATTGCACCACACTCACTATGTCCACAAATAATTATATTTTTTACTTTTAACGAGCTTACAGCATACTCTAATGCAGAAGCTGTTGCTAAATATTTACTATCCTCTCCTAGATATGGTGGAATAAAGTTTCCAATATTTCGTGTAATAAATAGTTCACCAGCTTTTGAATTTGTAAGTTGATTTGGAACAACTCTAGAGTCACTACAAGTTACAAATAGTGTTTGTGGAAACTGTCCATTATCAGCAAGGTACTCTGCTAACTCTTTATTAAAATAGTTATCAATATACTCTTGATATCCCCTCTTTAGTTTATCTAACATTCAATCCTCCGAATTAGTAATAATATATGTGATTATACCAAGAAAGAAATTATAGATTATATCAATATGTTATTTTATATTAGAAAATTTGATACAAATCATCACATTTACAACTCTAAACTCTCTTTGGCTAATCTATCAGCCATTTTTATACTATCTAAAGCATTTTCTAATATCTGTTTGCTAGCACTATATGGTTTTATCCTTAAATTTGTATCTTTTTTATCTAAAGATTGGTTATTTAAAATCTCCATAACATCTTTTTCTAACTCACCATATATCTCTTGAAACTTTTTTTCTATAAACTCTATATTCATCATTTCTCCATTTATCAAACATATATAGGTGCAATATATTGCACCCTACACAAAAATTTAGAAACCAAAAACTACCTCTTAGGTCTAAAAACTTTTATAACCTCTTCATTAGCTTCCATATAGTTACCACCAATTAAATCTATACAGTATGGAATAGCCCCAAATACTGCATCTAAACACTCTTTTATAGATTTTGGCTTACCTGGAAGGTTAACTATTAAACTCTCTTGAAAAATACCAGCAGTCTGTCTTGAGAGAATAGCAGTTGGTACATACTGTAAACTAACAGCACGCATCTGCTCTCCAAATCCTGGTAGCAACTTTGTACAAACAGCCTCTGTTGCCTCTGTTGTAACATCTCTTTGTGCTGGTCCTGTGCCACCTGTTGTTACTATTATATCGCACTTTTCATCTGATAACTCTCTTAAAGTATATTCAATAATAGTTTGTTCATCTGGAATACATCTATAAATATATTCAACCTCATTTAGTAAATAGTCATTAAATGTGTCCATTATTGCTTTTCCAGATATATCTTCGTAAATTCCTGCACTTGCTCTATCGCTTGTAGTTACTACACCTACTTTAATTTTATCCATTAATTAACTCCTAAAAGTAATGCACAACAATACTATATAGTTATTTAATTAAAGCTTTTATCTATGTAGGGTTTTGTAAGTTTTAAAATATATGTAGCAAAAAGGCAAAAGCCTTTTTGAGAAGATTGATAACAACTATCTTTTTGAGAATTGCGGGCTTCTTCTCGCTTTTTTCTTTCCATATTTTTTTCTCTCTACAACTCTTGAGTCTCTTGTTAATAGACCTTCTGGTTTTAGTAGAGTTCTAAATGATGGCTCATATTTAACTAATGCTTTAGTAATACCATGCTTAAGTGCATCTGCTTGTGCAGAGATACCACCACCAAGTGTAGAAGCTACGATATTTACAGACTCTAACTGCTTAGCAATATCTAAGGGAAGTCTAACTTTCATCTTTAAAGTCTCTCTACCACCTAGCCACTCATCTAATGTTACACCATTAATTTTCATCTCGCCACTACCAGATTCTAACCAAACCTTTGCAATTGCGCTCTTTCTCTTACCTGTTGCGTAAACCTTTGCCATACTTAGTTTCCTTTACCAATTTGTGCTGTATGAGGATGCTCTTCACCCTCGTAAACTTTTAACTTTTTTAGCATTTGACGACCAAGATTAGTCTTAGGTAACATACCTCTTACTGCTAATTTGTAAAGCTTCTCTGTGTGATTTTCTAACATATCACTCAATTTATTACTTTTTGTACTACCAAAGTAACCACTATGTCTAAAGTACTCTTTATCTTCTAGTTTGTTACCACTAAATTTAGCTTTTTTAGCATTAATAATAACTACATAATCACCACAATCTACATTTGGAGTGAAAGATGGCTTATGCTTACCTCTTAAAAAAGTAGCAGCCTCTGTTAAAATTCTACCAAATGTTTTACCCTCTGCATCAATTAAGATCCAATCACGCTTAACCTCATTAGATTTAATAGCTTTTGTAAATTTCATCTATTTTCCTTTTTTTATTACTTCTCTCAAAGCAGTGGCGTAATAATACTTATATAACCTTAACCAACTCTTAATTTAAGTAAAATTTAAGTAAAATTATTGAGTTTTATTCTCTCTGTTAACTATATTAAATATAAAGCTTGGTAAAATTAGATTTTAATTCGTTAAAACGTAGTTATAGTATATCTATAATTAATATAATTTAATAAGAAGTAGAACTTTGAAAAGCAGACAATATACAACTAAAGTACTAGAGATAGAGATAGACTCAAAAAATAGCAGCGATATAAAAGATTTTTTTAATAAAAATGCACCTCTTTTTAGTAGCCACTTGATTGTAATAAAGGGTGTTATTTCAGATGAAATTAGAGAATTCTTAGGATCTAAATCTATAAATTTTATAGAAAATATAGAACTTAAACAGAGAAAAGAGTCTAAAAGAGAGAGTCTCCTTAAAGATAATTTGATAGTTAAAGACTCTATTATTAGAAGTGGTCAAGTTGTTGATATTAATGGTGATCTACTTATATTAAATCGTGTCAATAGTGGTGCTCTTGTTAAGGTTTCTGGTAATTTAATTATTACTAAACTTGTAGAGGGTACTATAGAGTGTAGTGGTAAGTTTTTAATGTTAGCAGCCTCTAATAAGTCTAGTATTACATTTAATGGTGTAAAAGTTGATAATAGCTATTTAAAGGACAAACTTAACAAAATCGAGTTAATTGATGATGAAATAATAATAACACCAATATTAAAAAAGGAGATAAATTGGGCTTAGTAATAGCAATAATTAGTGGTAAAGGTGGTGTAGGCAAAACTACAGCAAGTGCCAATTTGGCTCTTGGAATTGCACAAAATGGCATAAAGTGTGTAGCAGTAGATTTCGATATTGGTCAGAGAAATCTAGATATGATTTTAGGTTTAGAAAACCGTGTAGTTTATGATATGGTTCAAGTTATGGATAAAGAAGCGACTTTAAAGCAAGCTTTAATTAAGAGTAAAGTTAGTGATAATCTATATTTTTTAGCAGCTTCTCAAACAAAAGATAAGACAGCTTTAGAGTCGAGCAAAGTTAAAGAGTTAATAGATGAACTAAAGAGTGAGTTTGAGTATATAATTTTAGATGCACCAGCTGGAATAGAGAGTGGTTATGAGCATACAATTGAGTTTGCAGATAGTGCTATTGTTGTAGTTAACCCCGAAGTATCATCTATAAGAGATGCTGATAGAGCAATAGGTATATTAGACTCTAAATCTCAAAAAGTTAAAGATGGAGAAGAGGTAGATAAGTACTTAATTATTAATAGAATTAATCCCAAGATGGTACAGAGTGGAGAGATGTTAAATAGTGAAGATATTTTAGATATTTTAAATATTAAGCTAATAGGCAAGATACCAGAAGATAAAGGGGTAATAGATGCCTCTAATCAAGGGAAACCAATTATTTTAGATAAAAACTCAAAAGCTGCCCAAGCATATAAAAGAGTTGCATCTAGAATGTGTGGAGAGAAAGTTGATCTAGAAGATATAGAGTCTCAAAAAGATGGTCTATTTTCAAAAATAAGTGGAATATTTAAATAATGTTTGGTATATTTAAGAGAAAAAAAAGTGCAAAAATTGCAAAAGATAGATTAACTATAGCTATAATGTCAGATAGAGGTAACGGTGATAGCTACCCTTTTATAGAAGATATGAAACAAGAGATACTCGATGTAGTAAAGAAGTATATAGAGGTTAAGAATATAAGAATAGAGAAAGAGGTAGATGCAGATATAGAAGCCCTATCTATAGATATTGAGTTAGATATAAAGTAGTGCAAGGAGTTCTAAACCAAACTCTCTAAATCACGCTACTACACCTTAAATTTCTTTGTATATTTTTGCTTAATTGACTAAAGAATATACAAAGTAGAGGATAAATTTTACTCTACTAGTAGTTTAGTAAATATTTTATCACTCTAGAGCATGTTGTATTTAGTCTGGCAATATCTAACTACCAACATTTACAAGTTCAACTATATTATCACTTATATAAACTAAATACCCATTACACTTTTTGCCACTTATTATTTTTATTGCCTCTATATAGTTTACTACCTGCTTTTGGTGTTTTGTTGCAAATTTTTTACTGCTTTTGTAATCAAATACTACATATCCACTCTCGTCGCTTGCTAATAAGTCTATCTGGTAAAATGCCCCATTATAGGATATTGGCTGCTCTTTAAAGAGCTCTTTGCCTTCAATTTTACTCATAAAATCTTGACAATTAGTTAGTACTTTAACACCTCTTTTTATACTATCTATACCTTCTATATCAATCATTTGTCCATATCTATTTTGTAAGCTATTAAATGCATTATCTAATGATATATTCTTAAAGTCTATTAGCTCTAAGCAGTAGTGTAGCGCCTCTCCAAATATAATTGCTTTATAATCTTTACGCCCCTCTTGTTCTTTATTTTCATTAATCTCTTGCTTACCATACACACTTAATTTTATAGATAAACTCTTTAGTTCTACTCTCTGTTCTATGTTGGATGGTTCGATACTTCCTCTTTCAAGTTCATCTATATCAATAATATTAAACTCACTTAATTTATCTTTTTTAACTATCCAAAGTCCTTTAACAGCGCGAGTTAATGCTACATATAGCAGGTTAAGCTTGTCTCTGTTTTTTAATATTTTCTCTAGCTCTTTTGTCTTATTATACTCTGTTACAAAGTTCTCTTTTTTGCTATGTTTATAAAAGATTTTATCTATATTGGTAGGAGTTTTAGATTTAAATAGTAGTAAATTTGTATCTGGAGCACCTTTTCCAAATCTATCTAAAACTACGACATTTTCAAATTCAAGTCCTTTAGAACCATGAATTGTCATAATTACCACACCTTCTGTTGCTGTAGAACTTAGTGCTATTTTACTCTTTTTAAACTCATCTAAAAAGTCATAAATAGTAGAAAAGTTTTTTGCAAAATCTAAAAGTTTTAATATATTTAAATCGTTGTCAAAGTACCTATATTGATCTATAAGATCTTTTAAAACTTTATATGGTTTACTCTTTTTTGAAAATGGTGGTAGTTTATAATTATTAAAATCCTCTCCTATCTTCTCTAAAAATGGCTCAATATAGACCCTCTCTCTCTTATATTTGGTATCAGGTTTTGAATCCCCACTAATTATATACTCTAGTACACCTACAAGTGCAGCAATTTTCGGGTTAGATTTAAGTGAACTAGATGTTTTTAAGATAGCCTCTACACCAACTTTTTTAAGCTCTTCTTGTAATAAGATTGCATCTTTATTAGCAAATACTAAACAAGCAATCTCTCTACTTTTTACACCACTATTAAGTAGGTTTTTAACTGCTTCAATAGCTCCAAGTAGTATATCTTGCGTTGATTTTACCTTTACATAACCCTCTTTTTTTATTATTGGTATTTGTGGTATATAACCAGTAATTTTAGATTCAAACCAATTATTTACAGCCTCTACAATACCTCTATAGCTTCTATAGTTCTTATCAAGTACTCTAACCTCAATATTATATTTTGTTGCTACATACTCAAAAAGCTCCTCTACACCTCCACGAAATCTATATAGTGACTGTTTAGTGTCACCAACATAAAAGAAACTTCTAAACTCACTAATACCACTACCTGAAAAAATTTCATCTATAAGAGGTTTTAAAATTAGAAACTGTAGACTCGATGTATCTTGGAACTCATCTAATAATATATGCTTAAACTTTGTATCAAGTTTAAAGTACAAAAACTCTTTAGTAATATGGTTACTTAATAGTTGATATGTTAAGTATAGAATATCACTAAAATCGACTACACCATCTTCTCTTATTCTTCCTAATCTTGTAATTTTATAGTGGTTATATATATCAAAAAGGTAGTATAGTATATTTTGTTCTAATCCATTATGGTAGATTTTAATAAGCTCTTTTAGTTTATGAAAGTTAATCTCTATAATCTGATTACTATCTATATATTTTTTATAGTAGTTGTGATCATATAGCGTATCTTTTTCAAATAGACCTTTTGTTATAAATTTTCTAAAGTTAGACTCTTCAAAATTTTTACTTGCACTCTTGCTTGCACCACTTTTTTTTATAGCTTCAAGAGTCTCTACTCTTAAATACTCTATATCTACTTTTATTGATTCTATATTAATAGGTTCAAAATCTTGATCTGGTAAAATGGCATCTAAGTCGTAAAGAAACTTAAACAGATCTACTACATCTTTACTACGTCTTTTGTTTAGATTTAATGATAGTTTCACAAGTGACTTAAGTTTAGAGTAGCTCTCGAGTTCTACAATTAAATCTCTATCTAGATCTTTATAAATACCATCTTTAACTTCATAATTTGGCTCAATATCAATATAGAGAGATGATGATTTTAAAATAGAGTTTATAAAACTATCAATTGTTACTATATAGTTTTGTTCACTTAAAAAGCTCTTTAATGCACTATCTTGCCTCTCTAGAATCTCTTCTTTACTAAGTCCACTCTCTAGCTCTATAGCTTTAATAATATTCTCATCATCAAATGATTTTAAAAATTTTAAAACTCTTTGGCTCATTTCGCTCGCAGCTTTTTTTGTAAATGTAGCTGCTAAAATAGAGCCAACACTCTCTCCAAGTAAAAGTAGAGAGATATATCTAATGCTAAGGGCAAATGTTTTTCCACTTCCTGCTGATGCTAAAAGTGCTAAATGTTTTTCAAATTTCATATAATATCTCATATTTCTATTATTTTTATACTCTATTATACATTATAATAGGTTTATCTTCTATAAATGTTGTGTAGATCTAAGTTAATCAGAGGATTCAATATTTAGTTAACTTTATTCTCTTTCTGCTCTCTTTGAGAAGTTTTTACAAATATCTATATCAGAAGTAGTTTCACTAATTTAAGAACCCTATTGTATAATTATTGACAATATTTTTAATCTTATTCTATAAAGTGGGTTTATAAATTTATAATAATAAATTGATAAAGAAAATTAAATTTTAATTATAGTTGTGTAGATTATATATTTCTAATTTTACTCTCTATCTATAGGTTGATATAGAATGATAAAGAGATATTAGCCCTAAATTAGGCTAATATATTTAGAAGCTAGTGGCTACAGCCGCAGCTTCCACCTTCACAACCACTTTTCTCAACTTGACCAGTTGCTGCTTCTTGCTCTGTAGCATCTCTTTCGCTAACTACAGTTAATTTAAACATTAAATCTTTACCAGCTAATGGATGGTTAAAGTCAACTGTTACTGTTTCCTCATCAAAATCTACTACAGTTACTTGGATAGATTCACCATTTTGACCTTGACCATAAAGAGATAAACCTTTAGCTAAATCAATACCTTCAAATTGCTCTTTAGGAAGTTTCTCAATTGCAGTTTCATCTTTAGCGCCATAAGCCTCTTCTGCTTTTACTAAAATATCAGCACTATCACCTTCTCTCATACCTATTAATTGCTTCTCTAGCCCAGGGATAAGTTGCCCCTTACCTATAATAAATTCAAGAGGGGATGCACCTTTGTTACTATCTAAAATATCTGTTTGTCCAGCCTCTGTAAGTTCATACTCTATAGCTACTACGCTATTTTCTGCTTTAATTGCCATTAAAATCCTTTTAAAAATATTTTCGATTTTAGCTAATTAATTTAACAATTAGCTTAACAATTAGCTACAATTTTAAAAGTTACTTAAGATATTTTTTAGCCTCTTTAGCCGCACTACTGTTTGGATATCCAGAGACAACAGCATCGAAGAAAAATTTAGCTTTATCTGATCTACCCTTTTTCTTGAGTGAAATAGCAGTATGTAGAAGAAGTTTATCCATATAAGATGCTTTATCATTTAAATTTGCACTCTCTTGGTAATAAGATATAGCTTTTTTAAATTTGCCTTTTTTAAATGCTATCTCGCCTAAATAGAAGCTTACAGAAGATCTTTTGTAGTTTCTACTCTTTAGTTGGTTAAAGCTTTTTTTAGCAGATGTATATTTTCCATTTTTATAATTTAAAACGGCAAGTTTATATAACTCTTTACTAGATTTTACTTTAGGCTCGCTTTTAGTTTTCTCTTTTATGAGAGTATCATTACTACTTTTTGGAGTAACAGTTCCCTCTATAGCTCTATTAGGTGTCTCTTTTTTTTGAATAATAACTTGTGCTGGTTTAGATTCGAGTGTTGCTACTCGTTGTGATAGTTCGTTAATAACATTTTCTAAATTTTTATTCTCTTTCTGCTTTAGTTGTTCTATAGAGTCAGATTGAGAGGCAACTAAACTTTTTAATCCCTCTATTTGCTCTTTTAGTTGAGATATTTTTTGATTTAATATAAATATCTCTCTACTATTTTTTTTTGCTACAGAATCTATATCTATAAAGTCACTATCTGAATATACTGATTGTTCTGCTGTTGCTAACGATGTTATAGCCAGAATTAAAATTACTATTTTTACTATTTTCATAAACTACCTTTACCAGTCAATTGATTGTATTCTATTTATACCTAATTTAAATTGTTCACTTCTATTTGCACTTATATTTATAAATCCTATCTGGTTGCCACTTTCTAATCTTTTAATATACATTATAATATTACCATCTCCACTAAATCTTGGGTATTGGTTAATTCCACTACTAGTTAATGGTCTAGTTTGAGAACCACTGCTATCTGTTAAGTATAGGTTAAATGATTTTCTACCCTCTTTGCTAGAGTATACAACTTGAGAGTTGTATGTATCTACAGATCCATTATTTCTACCATGGTGTACTATTTTAGATACACTTCCTCCAGATATACTTTTCTTAAAAATATTTGGAGTACCCAATCTGTTAGATACAAAAATAATATTCTGTTCATTGTCTGCAAACTTGCCACTTACATCAATACCACTAAAATTAGTAAGTTTTTTACTGCTTCCGGCCGTAAATAGATAGACATCAGCTTCTGAATTTGGTGCCATAGTTAATAGTAGTTTGGAACCATCTTTGCTTACATCAGAGCATATTAGCATACCTGTTGAAGTAGTTATCAGTTTTTTAACACCGCTATAGATATTTAGTTTATAAAGTCTTATTTTATCTCCGCCATATTTACTGTAATATAGCTCTTTTTGTTCTTTGTCTGCCCATTTAGGGAACATATTAAATCCACCTTTAATTATCACTTTTTTGTATGTAAAAGTGTAGTCAGCTAGTAGAATTTCTGTTTTTTTTGCACCAATATATCTCGATACAACAACATATCTATTTATCCAGTCAATCTCTGGGTATTTTGCAATAGCATTAATATCACTCACTGCTTTATGTATTACAAAAGGGGCTTTTTCTAATCTAGATACAGTATAGTTCTTTACTAAAATCTGCTTCTTAGGTTTGCCTTTATATAGTTTTACATCTAATGTTGCACCACCTGCTGTAGTTTTGTTAAACTTATAGATTAGTGTATATTGAGTTTTAGTATTCAATGTTACAGGTAAACTATTGTAGTTAGCTTGCGTAACATTACTATCTACAAGAAAATGTCCACTAACACTAAAGTCAGCTTTAAGAAGTTTATTAACTATTTTTTTGTATTTTATTGGAGTATCAGTAGAGCTAACTATAGAGATACCAGCTCTACTATCTACACTTTTTTCTACTTTAATTACCGCATCTGGCTCTGTTGCATTAAGTGAAAATATAAATATTATTAAAATTACAAAATATTTCATAATAGAGAAAACCTTATTTTTTACTTATTTTAGCAAGAAGCTTCTGAAAGTTATATTAAATAGTATTATATACAAAAAAATATTGCTCTATAGCATATAGTTTTGGAAATATTATTATTAATATATCTTTTATCTATACTTTTTTGTGATATTTACTTTAGTTGAGGTTGCTATAGACTCTCTTAATAATTTTTATTTTATCTATTTTTACACTATTTAGATGATATATTTCTCTTTATAATATGTCATTATGACATTAAAATGTACATATTATTTATAAAAAGAGATCAGTTATACAATAATATAATTACATTTAATCACTATATATTTAAATTATTAATAGATAACATATTATAAATATAGCAATAATAGATACAATTATCTCTTTTTATAAACAATATGTACATTTTAATGTCATAATGACATATTATA
>CAMZLH010000043.1 GCA_947311565.1 uncultured Nitratifractor sp. | reverse complement strand
ATAGCATTTATGAGTGGGAAATATTTTAGCTCTAGTAGCACAGTACCTAATGATAGTTCTATGGATCAAAATAGAGTAAAAACAAATACTATACAAAACTACAATAGTAGTAGTCTAAAACACTCTAAAGATAATGAACTAGATGATATAGAGGCAATAGTGAACGAAGTTAGTGGCAGTAGCAATAATCAATCTACTAAAGAGTACAAAAAAATAGCCAAAGTTGCATCAGCAGTAGCTAGTGAGAAAAAATTGTCACAAGATGATTTAGCAAAAATTGCACAGTTAGTAGCACAAGAGCTTAATAAAAGCCAAGTAGCAACAAACAAAACAGAAAACACTACTAATGAGTCTACTAAAAATGATTCAGTTTTAGTAGCACAATTAGAAGAGTCTCAAACTGATACTTTAGATGATCAAAAGATTGAAAGTAGTAACTTAAAAGATCTAAAAATCAATAAAAATACAACTAAGAAGGTTGATACTTTTAATAGAGTAGTTGTAAATAATAATAGTAAAGGTGATGATGAGCTAGCTAAACTCTCATCTGAAATTGACAATATTTTAAAGAGCGAAGAGGTAAAAAGTGAAAGTAGTAGCTATAAATACAAAAAAGCTTTAGATGAAAATGCTCAAGAGAGAGCCAATGAGTCAAGATTTATAGTTGTAAGAGATGGTGATACATTAAGTTCTTTAGCTTTAAAAGCATATGGAAGGGCTTCTGCATTCAATAAGATATATAAAGCTAATCCCGAGCTAGTTAAAAACCCAAATAGGATATATATTGGAATGAAATTAAGAGTCCCTATGGATAAAGAGTATATAAAACAGAGTGCGGCAAGCAGATGAAAAATCTAATAATTATACTATTTGGATTAACGGGATTACTTGTTTCTAACTCTAGTACTCTAGTAAAGTTAACAGAAGAGACTCCATACGTAACTATAAAAGATAGTGGTGTAGATGTAAAGATAGAGAGGATACAAGATACTGCAAACCGTTTAACAGATGATTTTACTAAGACATCTAGAGTTTGTCCACCTCACTGTATTACAAAAAAGACCCCAGTCTCGGGTGTTAAGACTTTCGGAGAGATAGAGCTTATAGATTTTATTAAAAATAGAGTTTATACAAAAAAAGGAATTTTAGTAGATGCAAGAGATAAAAAAAGATTTTTAATAGAGACAATTCCTGGTGCGATAAATATACCTGATGCTATAGCAAGAACTAACTCTAAAAAAATTGAAAATAGTCTCTTTAAAGCCCTTGGTACACAAATCCGAGCAGATGGAAGTTATGATTTTACAAACTCTAAAGATTTGGCAATATTTTGTTCTGGTTTATGGTGTGCGGCATCTGTAAGACTTATTGACAATTTAGCAAAAAAGGGTTACCCTAAAGATAAACTTTTTTACTATAGAGGGGGACTACAAGCATGGAAGTTACTTGGTTTAACTACAGTAGTTCATAATGCTGTAGAGGTCAAAAAGTAAAATTTGATCCTCTTCTTTCAAAAAAATCTTTTTTTATGATATAATTAAAAAGATTAAAAAAGGGGATTATATGTGTAATAATAGGATTAAAATAGCAAGTTGTTTATTAGTTTTATTAATAATTTTATGCTGCTATAGCCACTCACCAATATCTACTTCAGATAGTAATAGTTCACACGATACCATTATAAAAGATCTAAAATTAGCCGATTTGGATGGTGATGGTATTAGTGATAAAGATGATAATGACATAGATGGCGATGGTCTATTAAATAGTGATGAAGAGAAGATTACTAGTGATCCATTTAATAAAGATAGTGATGGTGATGGTAAATTAGATGGACAAGAGGCGAACAAAGATAGTGATAAAGACGGTGTTAGTGATGTTTTAGAATCAGCTATTAAAGATAGAGATAAAGATGGTGTTGTTGATGAGTTAGATGCAGATGATAGCTCTATTCATAACGATAGTGATGGTGATGGCTTTGATAACATTACAGAAGTTGGGCTAAAGAGTGATCCACTAGATCCAAACTCTAAACCAGCACCCAAAGATACAGATGGTGATGGTAAGTTAGATAGAGATGAAAAGGGTAAAGATAGTGATAAAGATAGTAAAAGTGATGTAATTGAATCTAATAAGTTAGATTATGATAGTGATGGTGTTGTTGATGAACTAGATGCAGAAGATAGTAACCCTAAAAATGATAGCGATGGTGATGGTTTTAGTAATATTGATGAAAAAAACGCTAATAGTGACCCTTTAAATGCTAATTCCATACCTAAGCCAAAAGATACAGATGGTGATGGTAAGTTAGATAAAGATGAAGAGGGTAAAGATGCTGACAACGATAGTAAAAGTGATCTTATAGAATCAGCTATGTTAGATTCTGTGCTGATGGCAGAGAATGAAAAGGAGTTGTAGAAGATAGTAGATGAATTCAATAAGGTGTGCAAACGACGAAAGCTGAAAGTGAATGTGGGTAAAAGTAAAGTAATGGTGTTTGAAAGGAGAATGAGTGACATAATAGATTTTGCCAGGCCATATAGAGTAAATGAGCAGAGTGAACTGGAGTGCAAGATAAACATGGATGGAGTGAGACTGGAAGAAGTAAGGGAGTTTAAATATCTTGGAACAATTCTGTGTAAGCATGGTAGTATGGATGGAGAGATTAGGGAAAGGGCAGTGCAGGGAAGGCGAGTCATTGGGTCTCTTGGTAGAATTATGAAAGGTAGAAATGTGAGCATGGATATAAAAAAGGGACTACGGAACAGTATAGTTATACCAACAATTACCTATGCAGCTGAGACGTGGACGTGGAATGAGGCACATCAGTCGAGAATTCGTGCAGTGGAAATGAGTTATCTGAGGGGAGCATGTGGCGTATCAAGGTGGGATGGAGAAAGAAATGAAAAGGTGTAT
>CAMZLH010000042.1 GCA_947311565.1 uncultured Nitratifractor sp. | reverse complement strand
TAAATAGATATTTTTAGTTAGATAAAATTGCATCTAAATGGCTAACATATGCTGTATTTAATACTCTAACACCTTTTGCTATTCCATTATCTCCTACTGCAAATACAACTTCTCCATTTGTACTTTTTAAAAGTTTCTTATGCGTTATAATATGAAAAACCCAAACATTAGAGACACCAATGCTTTTTGCCTCTTTAGCCTGCTGTGCTTTAGTTGGTATCTTTATTAATAGATTCCCACCATTCCCCTCTAAACCTGCAACTTTAACACTATAGTTACCTGCTGGCTTACCTTTTAGTTGTACTACAATATTATGATATGCACTAAATAGGTCATTATATGTAAAGTATGTAAGTGGTCTATTTTTTTCACTAATTAATTTACCATTTTTCCAGTTTTTTCTATGTTTTGTAACAATTTTTTGATTATAGTCGAAAAAGTACTCTAAAAGACCCCTCTTCTTTTTAAAACTAAACTCTTGTTTAAAATTATTTGTTTTATATAAATTACCAACAACAGTTCCATTAGAGTGGTAACTCTCGACCCTATTACCAGATAGCTTTTTAGCAAAACCAAAAGTTCTCATGCTAGCATCTATAGAGTAGGTCGTTCCACTACTATACTCAACAGTTACCTCTCCTATTGTTCCAAATATAGGTGCTTTAACTTTATAATATAAAGATTGTGCCCAAAGAGATGAACCAAGAAGAGATGCTAAAACTATTTTTTTCATACTAAACTACCTTTTTATCTGCATTATAACATTTTTTTGTGAAGTTATTGTTTCAAAGTATGCTTTTTAAAACTTTTGCTATAATTGCGATAGAAAATTAAAATTTAGGTTAAATAATGAAAAAAGTAGCAATAGTTGGTAAACCGAATGTGGGTAAAAGCTCACTCTATAACCGACTAATAAAGAGAAGAGATGCCATAACATCTGACATTAGTGGAACAACAAGAGATGTAAAAAAGGGAATAGTAACTCTTTTAGAAGATAGAGAGTTTGAACTACTAGATACAGGTGGTATAGACTACACAAGTGATCTCTTTAGCAAAGTAGGAGATAAATCCTTACAGGCTGCCAAAGAGGCTGATATTATAGTATATATGGTAGATGGTAAGACAATACCAGATGATGATGATAAAGCAAGGTTTTGGGAGCTACAATCTTTAAATAAGCCAATTGTATTAATGGTTAATAAGATAGATAACGACAAAGAGATGCAAGAGAAGTTTTGGGAGTTTACAGAGTTTGGTGCAGAAAACCTTTTTGGAATATCTGTAAGCCACAATCGAGGTTTAAGCCAATTTTATAAGTGGCTAGAGGGGCAGATACCTCCAAATATCAATAGTGAACCAATTATAGAAGATGGTGATATTCCACTAGAACTATTATTAGAGTCTCAAGATGAGAAAGAGGATGATAAAGAGTTTAAAGTTGCAATTATTGGGCGTGTAAATACGGGGAAAAGCTCTTTGTTAAATTCATTAATAAAAGAGGATAGAGTAGTAGTTAGTGATGTTGCAGGTACAACAATAGACCCAATAGATGAAACAATAGTACATAATGATCATCAAATTACATTTGTAGATACTGCTGGTATTAGAAGAAGAAGTAAAATTTTAGGTATAGAAAAATATGCACTAAATAGAACAGAAAATATGCTAGCAGATGCAGATATTGCTCTAATTATGATAGATGCAACAGTTGGTGTAACAGAGCTAGACGAAAGAATAGCAGGACTTGTAGATAAGTATAAACTAGGGGCTCTTATTGTTATAAATAAGTGGGATATTAGAGGAGACAAAGAGTATAAAGAGGCCATTGAAGAGATTAGAGATGAACTAAAATTTCTGCACTATGCACCTGTTATTACAATCTCTGCAAAGAGTGGACAAAGAGTGCATAAAATTTTAGATATTATTGTAGATATATATAAAAGATATAGCTATAGAATGCCAACTTCCAAGCTTAACGAAGCTATAAAGATGGCAATTAGTAGACACCATGTACCAAGCCATAATGGACAGATTGTTAAGATTAAGTTTGCGACACAATTTGCAATTAAACACCCAAGAATTGCACTAATAGTAAATAAACCAAACCTGCTACACTTTAGCTACAAACGATACTTAACAAACTTTATGAGAGAACAGTTTGATTTTGAGGGTGTTCCAATTGAACTTATAGCACAAAAGCGTGGTGAACGTGCAGAAGAGGAAGAGGAGTAAAAATGAGAGTATTATCAGGAATTCAGCCATCAGGAAAGCTACATATAGGCAACTATTTTGGAGCGATTGCTCAAATGGTCAAACAGCAAGAGGAGCATGATCTTTTTGCATTTATACCAAACTACCACGCTTTAAGTGGAAGTGTAAAGTTAGATGATTTAGAGAAAAATACCATAGAGGCTGCAATAGATTTTTTATCATTAGGAGTAGACCCAAATAAAACTCTATTTTGGGTTCAAAGCCATGTAAAAGAAGTTTTAGAGTTATATTGGATTCTCTCACGTTACACTCCTGTTGGTCTGTTAGAGAGAGCCCACAGCTATAAAGACAAAGTAGCAAAGGGAATTGCATCAAGTCATGCACTATTTAGTTATCCAGTTCTAATGGCAGCAGATATTTTGCTATACGATGCTCAAATAGTTCCAGTAGGAAAAGATCAAATCCAGCATCTAGAGATGACAAGAGATACAGCAATTAAGTTTAACAATGAGCATGGAGATATCTTTACCCTGCCAGATGCTCTCGTAGTTAAAGAGTTAGCAACAGTTCCAGGTATTGATGGTGCAAAGATGAGCAAAAGTTATGGAAATACAATAGAAATTTTTATGGATGAAAAACCTCTACAAAAAAGATGTAATAAAATAGTAACCGACTCAACACCACTAGGAGAGCCAATAGAGTATGAGGGGAACAATGTATACGCCCTACTTTGCTTATTTAGCACACCTACTGAGATTGAAGAGCTAAAAGTTATATATAAGAGTGGAGAGTTAGGACACGGGCACTTTAAAAAAATACTTAAAGATAAAATTTGGGAACACTTTGGTGAAGCAAGAGAGAAGAGAGCCTACTACCTTGAGCATACAGATGAAGTAAAAGAGATATTAAACGAAGGTGCTAAAAAAGCAAGTGCAATTGCATCTAAAAAGATGGAGATAATTAGAGAGAAAATAGGTATAGTATAATTTTCTATACTCTCTTTAAAATAGTTAAATCTATCTATTAAACTATAATTATGTAAAAAATTTACTGCAATACCCTTAATTT
>CAMZLH010000041.1 GCA_947311565.1 uncultured Nitratifractor sp. | reverse complement strand
TCTTTTCTGATTCTTGGCGTTGTCTTGGCATTAGCGTGTTGTATATTTCCCATAAATCTACTCCTTTTATGAAATTATAGCTAACTCCATGAGAATCTGGGACTAAACATCTATAGATTAAAATTTTCCTAATCTTTCAAATAATAGTTATTTACTATAGTAGTAAATAACTAAACTTAGATAAAAACTCTCAATAACAATTTATATAATATCTTTTTAATCTTTTTTAGATAGAATACTGTCGGTCTAAATCTGTGGATTCAGAAAAGACACATGCAGTATTATTCTTGAGTAGGTTGCGCATTAGCGTTAAGGACTGCAGAGGATTAAACCTAAAACAATATTAACAAGGAGATTACCTATGGTAACAATGAAAGACTTATTAGAGTGTGGTGTACACTTTGGACATCAAACAAGAAGATGGAATCCAAAAATGAAAAAATTTATTTTTGGCGAAAGAAAGAATATCTATATTATAGATTTACAAAAGACTCTTAGATACTTTAAATATACATATAATGTAGTAAGAGATGCAGCAGCTGAGGGAAAAACAGTTCTATTTGTTGGTACTAAAAAACAAGCTAGAAATGCTATTAAAGAGCATGCTCAAAGATGTGGTATGCCATTTATTGCAACAAGATGGTTAGGTGGTATGTTAACAAACTATCCAACTATTAAAAAATCTATCAGAAAATTAGAAGTTATTGAGCAGATGGAAGAGAATGGTCAAATTGAGCTTTTAACTAAAAAAGAGGCTCTAATGTTAAGAAGAAAAAAAGAGAAACTATTAAAATACCTAGAGGGTTATAGAGATTTAAAAAAGACTCCAGATATTCTATTTGTTGTAGATGCTGTTAAAGAGCATATTGCAATCAAAGAAGCAAGAAGAATGGGTATGAAAATTGTTGCTCCACTAGATACAAACTGTGATCCTGATGTTATTGACTATCCAATTCCTGGTAATGATGATGCAATTAGATCTATCAATCTTTTCTGTAGAGAGATGGCAGATGCAATTATAGAAGGTCGTGCTTTAGCTGCAGAGAGTGAAGGTGAAGCAGGAGAACTAGAGACTGCAGGAATTTCTGAGGATGCAGCAGCTGCCGCAAATGTAACTAAAGAAGAGGTTGCAGAGGTTAAAGAGGAGATTGCTAAAGAGAGTGCAGAGCCAGAAGCTAAAGAGGAAGTTAAAGGTGATGATTTAACTAAACTTACAGGTATTGGAAAAGTAGGTAAAGATAAGTTGTATGCAGCTGGAATTACTACATTTGCTCAAATTGCAAGTATTAGTGAAGATGAAGCTAAAGAGTATAAAGTAAAAGAAGAAGCTATAGCAGAAGCTAAAGAGTTAGCATAATTTTAGGAGATTAGTAGATGGCAAATTTTGGACCAAAAGATATTAAAAAACTTCGTGAGTTGACAGATGCTGGTATGATGGATTGTAAAAAAGCATTAGCAGCAAATGATGGAGATATGGATAAGGCTGTAGAGTGGCTAAGAGACCAAGGTATTGGTGCGGCTGCTAAGAAAGCTAGTAAAACTGCTGCTGAGGGTGCTATTGGAATTAAAGTAGATAGTGCAAAAGCAGTTATTGTTGAGATTAACTCTCAAACAGATTTCGTTGCACAAAATGAGAAGTTTATTGACTTAATGAGTGAAGTTGTAGATCATACGTTTAATAATATTTTAGTAGATGCAGACGCAATTGCTGCTTCAGAGATTGGTGGTAAGCCATTTAATGAATATTTAGCAGGACATATTGCAATTATTGGTGAGAACTTAGTTGTAAGAAGAAGTGCATTGATTAATGGAGATGATAAAACTGCAGTAAGTGGTTATGTTCACTCTAACGGTAAAAATGGTGTTATTATTGCTGCTGAGTGTGAAGATGCTGATACTGTAGCTAAAGTTACTCCTATTTTAAGAGAGATTGCTATGCATGCAGCTGCTATGGCTCCTAAAAGCTTAACATATAAAGATTTAGATTCTAATTATGTTGAAGAGGAGACAAAAGGTAGAATTGAAGCTATTAAAAAAGAGAATGAAGAGCTAGAGAGACTTGGTAAACCTTTAAAAAATATTCCTTTGTATGTTTCTCGTGCGCAACTTACAGATGAAGTATTAGCAAGTGCTAAGAGTGATATTGAAGCTGAACTTAAAGCAGAAGGTAAACCGGAAAAAATTTGGGATAGAATTTTGCCAGGTAAACTTGATAGATTTATCTCTGATAATACTACACTAGATCAAGAGCAGTGCTTATTAGATCAAAAATTTGTTATGGATGATAGCAAAAGTGTTGGTGAGTACTTTAATGAGAAGAGTGCAGGAAAAGCTAAAATAACTACATTTACTAGATTAGAAGTAGGTGAAGGTATAGAAGTAAAAGAAGAAGATTTCGCAGCAGAGGTAGCTAAACAGATGGCGTAGCCATCTCCTGCGTTATGGACGAAAATAGATTATATGATATACTACAAAGCAGAAATGTTTTTTTAAGTGGTGGTGCCGGTGTTGGTAAAAGCTACTTAACCTCTCAAATAATTCAGATATATAAAAATGACAATTTAAAAGTAATACCACTTGGTAGTACTGGAATTAGTGCTGTTAATATTGGTGGTTTTACAATACATAGTTTTTTTATATTTGGTATTGCCTCAAATTTATTAAAATTAAAAGAGAATGATAGAAGAAATAAAAAAAGAGTACAAGAGTTAAAAAAAGTTTTACAAGAGATAGATTTAATTATTATAGATGAGATAAGTATGGTCTCTGCATCAATGTTAGATATGATATATTATAGGCTAGATACTCTTGGATATAAAGGTAGATTAATGGTAGTAGGTGATTTCTATCAACTGCCTCCTATTATAAAAGAGGAGAGTATTAACTCTTTAATTAAAGATGAGATATATGCTTTTGAAAGTGGCTCTTGGATTAGGTTTAATTTTAAAGCAATTATATTAGACGATGTTAAAAGAACATCAGATAGTGAATTTATTAATATTCTTTCACTAATTAGAGAGGGAGTTTGCAATAAAGAGGTAAAAGATTATCTGATATCTTTAAAAGAGACTAAATTTTCTCATGATATAGAGCCTACTTATCTTTTTGGAAGAAATAAAGAGGTGGAAGAGATGAATAGAGAGAAGTTATCACTACTTGATAGAGATGAAGCTCTATTCTTTTGGGATATAAAGAAGATAAAAGATATAGATGATAGAAAAATAGAGAGTTGGACAAAATCTTTACCAATAATAGATGCTTTACATCTAAAAATAGGTGCTCCAGTTATATTTACAGTTAATAAATGGGGTAAATTTGTTAATGGACAAAAAGGGATTGTATCAGAGTTTCATGATGAGTATATTGTTATTAAATGTGATGACAAGGCGATTAATGTCTATCAACATGATTTTGAGTTACTAGAATTAGATAGTAATAGTGCAGAGACAATTGCTGTTGCTACTCTATCACAATATCCAATAAAACTTGCATATGCAATTACTATACATAAATCTCAAGGTATGAGTATTAGATCATTAGTGTGTAATTTAGATTATCTTTTTGCTCCTAGTCAGCTTTATGTGGCAATATCAAGAGCTATAGAACCAAAACTTTTAAGAGTTGACTATAGTCGATATAATTTTAGTACTTATTTAGATAGAGTAGTAGTAAAAAATTTTGATGTCGATAACTTTTATATAGGGTTAAAAAATGAGAATTAAAATATGTAGTATAGATAAAAAGGGCAAAAATAAGTTATATGAACCACTAATTGAACACTACACAAAAATTGCAAAACCTTTTGCTAAAATAGAGCTAATTGATATATTTAATAATCAAATTTCTAAAGCACAAGACAGTTCTGCTAAATTAGCACAAGCAGAGTATAGTAAAGCTTTTTATGACTATAAAAATGGATATAGTGTTGTTTTAGACCCATCAGCTAAAGAGGTAGATAGTTTTGAGTTTGCTAAAATATTGGAAAAAAATGCAAATATTACTTTTTTTATTGGTGGAGCGTATGGATTTGAATCTAATTTCATTAAATGTGCCAATTTATCAGTTTCTTTTGGTAAAATAACATTATCACATAAACTGATCAAAGTGTTATTATTAGAGCAAATTTATAGAGGATTAACAATTAATAATAACCATCCATACCATAAATAGATATAAAAGGGGTAAAAAGTGGGAAGATTAGAAGAGTTAAAAGAGCTAAAAGATGAGTTGTTATCTATGGCAGTTAGTATAAAAAATAACATTAAAAAAGCAGAAGAAGAGATTAAACTAATGGGGCAGCAGTCTCCAAATGATGAAGGTGATTATGCTATTTTGATAAATGATACTTTAATTGATGATGTTTTAATTACAAAACAGTATAAAAAATTAGAAGAAATTGAGCTAGCTTTAGATAAAATATCAAGTATAGGTTATGGTATTTGTGAAATGTGCGAAGAGTCTATAGATATCGAGAGATTAAAAGTTAAGCCATTTGCTAAATATTGTATATACTGTCGAGAGATAAATGAGCAGGAGTTGCTCTATAAATAGGAGGAATATTATGAGAGTAGGTTTATATACAGTATTTTCATTACTGTTTGTTATAGGTGTTGCAGTAGCAACTTATATGGTTAATCCTGGAACATTTTCATTTGAAGTTTTTGGAATTAATATGCCAAAATTGCCAATAGCAGTATGGATAGCGCTTCCTGTTGCAATTTTAGTTATATTTTCAATTTTACATATGATGTTTTATAGTACTAAAAACTTTTTTAATATTAGAAAGTTAAAAGCAGATGCTAAAAAATTAGAGGATGGTGTATACTGGTCTTTAATTCAAGAACCAACATCAGTAACTTACTCAAGTGAAGAAATGAAAAGATCAGCTTCTATTTTAGCAGAATCTTATATAACTCCAAATACACTAGATAGCTCTAGTATTTCTGATAAAATAAAAGATGCTGCGAAAGTTATTACAAAGATTAATAGCGGAGAGTATGTAGAACTTAATAAACAAAAATTCGCTAAACACTTGAGTGAAAATAATCCTATAGAGATTAAGAATAATTTTAATAAATTAAATAGTGACCCATCTTTTGCATTAAAAGTAATTGAATTTAGTGATAAATACTCTAATGAACTACTTGAAGTGGCACTAGATAGTGTAGCAAAAGAACAAGATATGTACACTTTAAAAAAATATGCAAAAGTTTTAGGTAAAGATAGATTTTTTCTATTATTAAACAGAGCAGAGAGTGGTGAGGATATTGGTTTTAGTAGTGAAATGATAAGCAGCTTTATTAAAGAGTATAGCTTCGATTGTAAAGATTACTATAAGTTAGCAAAAGCAACTCTAGGTAGTTTTGAACCAGATAGCAATTTGGCTAATTTTAAAACATTACAAGAAGATAGTGATGCAGCTATACCAGCATATATATATCTACTATTTAAGTATGAAATGTTAGATAAAGTTAGAGATATTTTAGATGATAGTAGTGATGATGAGTATAAAGCTTTAAAGGCATTCTATTCTCTTAAGAAAAGTAAGTATAACTATAAAATTGATGATATATTAGGTAGCGATAGTATCTGCAAATGAGTATAGACTTTACCAATAAACCCCTTTACTTTTTAGCCCCTCTTGCTGGGCTAACTGACTTACCCTTTAGAAGTGTTGTTAAAAAATTTGGTGTAGATGTTACTGTAAGTGAGATGATAAGCTCTAATGCTTTAGCTTATGGTAGTAAAAAGACTAATAAAATGTTAGAAAAATCCTCTTTAGAAGATCCATATTCAATTCAAATTGCAGGTAGTGATCCAGAAATAATTAGACGTGCAATTGATGTAATAAATAAACTAGATGGTATTGATTGTATAGATTTAAATTGTGGGTGCCCGGTACCAAAAGTTGTTAATAATTTACAAGGAAGTGCACTACTTACAGATTTAAAAAAAATGTCTAATGCCATTAAAACAATAAAAAAATACTCAAATAAAGAGTACACGTCAGTTAAAATTAGATTAGGTTTTTCAGAAAAAAATCATCTTGAAATTGCAAAGATTTGTGAAGATAGTGGTGCAGATTTTATTGCTGTTCATGGTAGAACTAGATCAGGTAAGTTTAAAGCTTCTGTTGATTATGATGCAATAGCAGAGATTAAAAGTTCTCTTAATATTCCTGTTATAGCAAATGGTGATATAGATAGTAAAGAGAAAGCAAATTGGGTACTCGATTATACTAAGTGTGATGGTATAATGATTGGAAGAGGTGCTGTAGGAAGACCTTGGATATTTAAAGAGATTAAAGATAATGTTGATATATCTAAAGATTTGATTACAGATGTAGTTTTGGAACATTTTTATCAAATGATTAATTTCTATGGAGAGTATGGAGTTGTACTATTTAGAAAGCATCTACATACTTACTCTAAATATGGATATCAAGGGGCTAGCGAGTTTAGAGATTTGATTAATAGAGTTAAAGATGTTAATGAAGCAAAAGATATAATAGAAAATTTTTTTAGATATTCTAAGAGTAGACTTCTCGTATAATTTAGGAGTGTAGAAAGTTATTTAAAAATTAGGGTAGTATTAAATTACTAGGTATATCTAGATTTTATCTAATAAATTTACCATATATTTTTAATTCTTCTCTTAACTCTTTATAATTTGGTAAGTAGTAGCTAACTAAATCCCAGAACTCTTTAGAGTGATTTTTGTGTTTTATATGAGCTAGTTCATGAATTATAACATACTCTATTAACTTAATTGGTAGTAAGCAGAGGTAGCTATTTAGAGATATTCTATTTTTACTAGAGCAACTACCCCATTGGCTTTTTGTTTTTTGGTATCTTAGATTTGTACTGTATAAATGCATAATATTTTGCCACTTAACTACTAATGGTGTTATCACTATTTTAGCTTGTTTCTTATATAACTTCTCTCTAACTTGCTCTTTTAGTTCTTTTGTAAATGGTAAATGTGTTTCTATAACTATACTACTATTTCTAAAGTTAATTAGATTATATTTAGAGTTAATAATCTCTATCTTTACTATCTTACCAAATAGAAGTAGTTCACTATCTCTTTCTATAGAATATCTAGCTTCTTTAGACTTTAGATAGTTGTTATAGATTTTTTCAATTTTATCAATATTGCTATCTAATATATTAGATAGCTCTTTATTGGATGTAGAGTAGGGGGTTCTTACTTCTAAATAAGTAGTGTTTTTAATATCTTTTATTTGAAAATATATATTTTTTTTAATAGATTTTTTTTTAATAATAATTATTTTTAAAGTTACATTTTTAAGATGAATATCTATCTTGTATATCCTTCACCTATTGTATATCTAATGTTATATTTATTTACAAAATCGATATATTTTTTAAATTCATTTTTTGCTAAATTATCATTAAAAGATAGAACAGAAATAGTAGTTTGTGAGCTATCTTTATATATTTTAGGAAGAGATGATACATCAACTTCTTCATGAGACTCTTGCATAAGCTCAATAAATTCACTCTCTTTGCAAAGTGCAGTAAGTGTATATCTATACTCTCTCTTACCACTATTACTAAAGTATTTTTTTAAAACATACTTTACCATTTGGTGACTCATCTCTGGAAAGCCTGGCATAAAGAAAAATCTATCCTCTAAAGAGAAGCCGTACATTCCATTTAATTCATTTGGTAAAAGCTTAGAATCGAGAGGAAGATTTGCCATATTTAAAGGATGTCGATTAGAGCTACCTTTAATTCTCTTCTCTATCTTTAATTTAAACTCTTTGTTTGTATATAGCCTTCCATCTCTAATTGCTATACTTGCAGCCTCTCTCGTATAGTCATCAGGGGTAGAGCCAATACCTCCAAAGCTAAAAATGACACTATTTGGTAGCATAGATAGATATTTAATAGTAGAGGCAATTAGTTCTATTTTGTCTTCTATTATAAAAGAGCCACTAAATTTTAAATTACTCTCTTTTAATATATTTTGAAGAAATTTAAAATGTCTATCTTCTCTTCGTCCATTTAGTATCTCTGAGCCAATTATAAGTGCATAAAAGTTTGGATTTTTCAATCTCTACTCTTCTATGTAGCTTTTGAGTTTTCTACCAACTTTAGGATGTTTTAATTTTTTAATAGCACTACTCTCTATCTGACGTACTCTCTCTCTTGTTACATTTAACTCTTTACCAATCTCTTCAAGTGTTCTATCACTTTTATCTATTAGTAATCCAAATCTCATTCTTACAACAGCTTGTTCTCTATCGTTTAGTTGTTCTAATACTTCATCTATCTGATTATTTAAGTCATCATTCATTACGGCATCTGTTGGGCTTACAGCATTTTTATCTTCTATAAAGTCTCCAAATCTACCATCATCTTCATCTCCAACTGGCGCTTCAAGTGATACTGGCTCTTTAGTAATTTTAATTACATTTTTAACCTTATCTACACTTAGTCCTACCTCTTCAGCGATTGTATCTAGATCTGGTTCTTTACCACTCTCTTGAAGATATTTACGAATAATTTTATTTATTCTATTTATTGTCTCTATCATATGTATAGGTATTCTAATTGTTCTAGCTTGGTCTGCAATAGCACGGCTAATTGCTTGTCGTATCCACCATGTTGCATATGTAGAGAATTTGTACCCTTTTTGATATTCGAACTTATCTACAGCTTTCATTAAACCAATATTTCCTTCTTGAATTAAGTCTAAGAAAGGAAGCCCTCGGTTTGTATATCTTTTTGCAATAGATACTACTAATCTTAGATTAGATTTAGCCATTCTTGACTTTGCTTTCTCGCTTTTGCCTTTACCAATTCTTATCTGTTGTAATATCTCTTGTAGTTTTTCTGGATCTAGGTTAAAACTATTTTTACTAGCCTCTTTTGTTTCAAATAATTTTTTTATCTGTACATATGTACTAACCATAGTTGCTTCTGGAACTGCACTAATAATATCATCTTTATTCATATTAACAATATTATCTAAAATTGATTGATGCTCAGTACGGAGTTGGTCATTAAATAATTGTAGTTTATACTCTAATTTTTTAAGTTCTCTATCAAATGAGTCATCTGTTTTTAATGCTGTCTCAATAGCTTTAACAAGCTCATTAATAAGTTTACTTGTTGGTCCTAGGTTTAGAAGAGACTCTTTAAGTAAGTATTTTTTATGTGCAACTTTTAAGTGCTGAGTAAATATAGACTCCTCTTTTGAGTTATCATCTTCAAATAGTTTATCAATTTTCTCTTTCTCTTTAATCCACTCTTTTTTAGCTTTTTCTAAAGCTTTAAAGCGATCTATTACTTGTAAACTTCTATTATCCTGTTTTGGGGTTTTTTCTTTTATTATATCATTTTGAGTATTATCTGAACTATCTGCTTCTGTATCACTACTTGATGAATCATCTTCTGTATCAGCATCATCAAAACTTTTAAATAGCTCTTTTACTCTTCTTTCTCTATTAAGTAGAGGCTCTTTATAATTTAAAATATAATCAATAAGATATGGAACAGAGCAGATTGCATCTATAATAATATCTTCTCCATCTTCTATTGTCTGACTAAGCTCAATCTCCTCTTCTTTTGTTAGTAGGGGTATTTTACCCATCTCTCTTAGATACATTCTAACAGGACTATCACTACGACTCCACTCTAAAAGCTCTTTATCTTTTGTAATATCAAACTCATCTTCTACTTCAGCATCATAAGCTGCTTCTCTTGCTACTCTTAGCTCTTCATTTTTTTTGTAATTTAAATTTTTAGCATACTCTGATGCTGATATAATATCTATTTTGCTCTTTTTAGCTAAAGATTTAATCTTTTTTGCTTGTGCCGCAGTTGGTGCTTTTTCAAAATGTTTTGCTATATTTTCATATGTAGCAAAACCATTTTTTTTAAGTTTTGTAAACTCTTTTTCAATAACTTCTATAGGGTCTTTTTGCTTTTTTGTAGCCATATTGGGGTAACTCCTGTGAGTATTTAAGTCTCTTAATATTTTAAGATATATATTATACCGAAAAAATTTCTATTTAGTTGCACTTTTATAATTTTTTTTATAATTTTTTTATAATTTCTACAAAATATAGTATAAATTTAAAAAATTGGGTATAATCACGGAAAAGTAAAATAGTAAGGATGTTTTGTGAGAGGCAAAGTTTGGAAATTTGGAAAAAATGTCGATACTGATATTATCATTGCAGCAAGATACTTAAATACAAGTGATCCTAAAGAGTTAGCAAAGCATATTATGGAAGATGCTGACCCAAAATTTTATGAGAAGATGAAAGCTGGAGATATAATAGTTGCAGATGATAATTTTGGTTGTGGTAGTAGTCGTGAACATGCACCAATTGCTTTAAAAGAGGCAGGTATTGCGGCAGTTATTGCACCATCGTTTGCTAGAATTTTTTATAGAAATGCTTTTAATATGGGACTTCCTATATTTGAACTAGAGCAAGTATCTGAAATTAGTGAAGGCGATACTATTAAAGTTGATATGGATAGTGGTGAGATAGTAGATGAAACTACTGGTAAGAGTTATAAATTTACTCCAATTCCAGAGTTTATGCAAGAACTAGTAGATAGTGGTGGACTAATTGAGTTTGCAAAAAAAGAGATAGCTAAAGTTTAAGGATATAGAAAATGGGTAAAGTTTATAAAATTGGTGTTATTAAGGGTGATGGTATTGGACCAGAGATAATAGATGAAGCTATTAATATTTTAGATGCAACTGCATCTAAATTTGGTTTTGATTTAAACTATGAAGAGTTTTTATTAGGTGGTTCTGCAATTGATGCAACAGGTGTACCTCTACCAGCTGAGACAATTTCTGGTGTAAAAAGAGTAGATGCTGTTTTGTTTGGTGCAATTGGTGGACCAAAATGGGACAATTTAGATCGTCATTTAAGACCCGAAAGTGGACTTTTAGGATTAAGAAAAGAGATGGGAACTTTTGCAAACTTGCGCCCAGCTACTGTTTATGACGAATTAATAAATGCTTCTACTCTTAAACCAAATATTGTACAAGGTGTTGATATTATGGTTGTAAGAGAGCTTACTGGTGGCATTTATTTTGGTGAGCCAAGAGAGTATAGCAAAGATGTAGCTTATAATACAATGGTTTACACAAGAGAAGAGATAGTAAGAATAGGTAAAGTGGCTTTTGATATAGCAATGAAAAGAGATAAAAGAGTATGCTCTGTCGAGAAAGCAAATGTACTAGAGGTAAGTCAACTTTGGCGTGAGGTTATGGAAGAGATTGCAGAAGATTATCCAGAAGTAGAGCTTACACATTTGTACGTAGATAATGCTGCAATGCAGCTAATTAAAGAGCCAAAGCAGTTTGATGTAATAGTAACAGGTAATATTTTTGGTGATATATTATCTGATGCTGCTAGTATGTTAACTGGCTCTATTGGCTTACTACCAAGTGCTAGTACAGGTAGTAAAGTAGGGCTTTATGAGCCAATTCATGGGAGTGCACCAGATATTGCAGGACAAGGGATTGCAAACCCAATTGCTACAATATCTAGTGCTGCTATGATGCTTAAGTATGCTTTTGGAGAGTTAGAGGCTGCAGATGCAATAGAGAATGCGATTAAAAGGGTACTAGCAGATGGCTATAGAACAGGGGATATAGGTGCTTTTGATGCAAAAGAGATTGTATCTTGCAGTGAGATGGGTAGTATTATCGCAAATAGTATCTCAAAGAGCTAATAGATGCAAAATAGGGCTAGAGTCTTAATTGATTGTAAAGATAGCAAGGGACTTGTCTATAAAGTCTCTAAACTCTTTTATGAGCTTAATTTAAATATAGATAGTAACCAAGAGTTTGTTGAGAAAGAGGATATGCACTTTTTTATGAGAAGTGTAGTAACTGGTAATTTTAATCCACAAATATTAGAAGAGTCTCTAAAAGAGATATTAGGTAGTGATGTAGATGTAAAAGTTCTTCCACCATCTAAAAAAAATATTATATTAATGGCTACAAAAGAGTCTCATGCTTTAGGTGATATTTTAATTAGACACCAAGCAGGTGAATTAGATGCAAATATTTTAGCAGTAGTTGCTAATAGAGATAATTTAAAACCTTTAGTGGAGCAGTTTAATATACCATTTATATATATATCTGCAGATAACTTAAGTAGAGAAGAGCATGAAAATCTAGTTTTACAAGAGATATATAAATATAGTTTTGACTATATAGTTTTAGCAAAATATATGAGAATTTTAACCCCAAATTTTATCTCAAAAAATGATGGAAAAATTATTAATATTCATCACTCATTTTTACCTGCATTTATTGGTGCAAATCCTTATAAGCAAGCTTACGAGAGAGGTGTAAAGATAATAGGTGCAACTGCTCATTTTGTAACTAATGATTTAGATGAAGGACCAATTATTGCTCAAGATGTAGTTTCAGTAAACCATAGGTTTACATGGAGAGATATGCAACAAGCAGGTAGAGATGTAGAAAAAATTGTTTTATCTCGTGCTTTAAAATTAGTATTAGAAGATAGAGTTTTTGTATATAGAAATAAGACGGTAGTATTTTAATGTTTAATATAGTTTTAGTAGAGCCACAAATTCCACCAAATACTGGTAGTATTGGTAGAATGTGTGTAAATTTGGATGCAACATTACACCTGATAGAGCCATTAGGATTTGATATTAGTGAAGGCTCTGTAAAAAGAGCTGGACTTGATTACTGGAGTGAATTAGATTTAAAAATTTGGAAAAGCTTAGATGAATTTTTATTAAATAACCCTATCGAGAAGATGCACTTTGCAACAACTAAAACTAATAATCTATATTGGAATAGTGATTTTAAAGTTGGAGATTATATAGTTTTTGGATCAGAGACTAAAGGAGTACCAGAGTGGCTCTTAAAAGAGAATTTAGATAGATGCATAACTATACCTATGGGAACTAAAGGTAGAAGCTTAAACTTAGCTACAAGTACAGGTATAGTAACATATGAAGCATTGAGACAAAATTATGATAGTATAGATTTTGATAAGATATTAATACCATTTCAGGAGTAATATATGAGCTTTTTTGATTATCTATATATTTTTGTTATTGTTCTTTTTGCTTATATGACTTTTATTATAGTTTTAAGAAACTTTCAAAGAAAATTTAATGATAATGGAGAGAGATTAGATTTAGTTGATAAAGATAAAAAAGATATATCTTAAAATTCTAGTTCTAATTAATCTTAAAATTCTTTACAAATATAATAAGCCTTGCCTCTTCTAAATATAGCTATTATATTGTACTATCGACTTTTACTTTACAATATTTGATTTAGTTATGACTTATCTATTTTTGGTATAATTACTCTAATTTAATAGTATGGAGTTGTAATGGATATTTTAGTTATCGGAAGTGGCGGTAGAGAGTACTCTATTGGGTATGCATTGAAGTCTGATGAGAGTGTTGATAAGATATATTTTGCTCCTGGTAATGGAGCAACTAGTGACTTGGGTGAGAATATTGCTATTAAAGATTATGAAGAGTTAGCTACATTTGCTAAAGAAAATAGTATTGATTTAACTATTGTTGGTCCTGAGGATCCACTTGTTGGTGGTATTGTAGATATTTTTAAAGAGCATGATCTTACTATTTTTGGTCCAAGCAAAGCTGCTGCACAGCTTGAAGGATCTAAAGTATTTATGAAGAATGCACTTAAAAAGTATGGTGTACCAACAGCTAAGTATATTGAGACAAACTCTTTAGATGAAGCAACAAAGTTTATTAACTCCCTTAATGAACCTATTGTTGTTAAAGCTGATGGACTCTGTGCAGGTAAAGGTGTTATTATTGCAAAGAGTAAAGAAGAGGCTATTGAGACAGTTAGTGATATGCTAAGTGGTAAGAGTTTTGGTGAGGCTGGAAAACAGGTGATAGTAGAGGAGTTCTTAGATGGCTATGAGTTGTCTGTTTTTGCTATTTGTGACGGCAAAGATTATGTAGTGTTACCAGCAGCACAAGATCATAAAAGATTACTAGATGGTGATGAGGGTCCAAATACTGGTGGTATGGGTGCTTATGCACCTACACCTCTTGTAGATGAGCAGTTGTATTCAAAGATTGAAGATAGAGTAATTAAGCCAACACTTAAAGGTTTAGATAGTGACGGAATGCCATTTACTGGTGTATTGTTTATTGGGGTAATGGTGGTAAATGGTGAACCAATAATTTTAGAGTATAATGTAAGATTTGGTGATCCAGAGTGTGAAGAGTTGATGGCATTAATAGAGTCACCTGTTAGTGATCTTTTCTTTAAAGCAGCTACGGGTGATTTAAAAAATTTAAATATTAAATTTAGTAATAAATATGCAGTTGGAGTTGTAATTGCTAGTAAAAACTATCCATATAGTAGTAGTGAACCAGCTGAGATTATAATTGATGAGATTCATCATGAAGATCTACAAGAGAACTCATACATTGCATATGCAGGTGTCAGTCGTGATTCAGATGGTGTTCTACTAGCAACTGGTGGCAGAGTTCTTGTTTGTGTTGGCTTAGGTGATAGTATAAAAGAGGCTAGAGATAGAGCCTATATGCTAACTGGACAGATACACTTTATCGGTAAAAAGTGTAGAATGGATATTGCTTATCAGGCACTAAAAGATTAAAGGAGTTTTGTGTATAGTAGAGAATATGCTACTATTACAAAAAGAGCTATATCATTTACTATAGATGATCTATTAGTCTCTTTTTTGTTTATTATTATATATTATAATAATATAGTAGAATTAAATTCGCAAGAGAGTATGGTATCTTTTATTTTAGAAAATAGTTGGGTGCTTCTTTTACTAAAAGTTATATACCATACTTTTTTTATTGCATATAGTGGTGCCACTATTGGTAAATATTTTATGAAAATAAGAGCTATAAATGAAGAGAGTGGAGAAAATTTAAGTTGGAGTAGTGCATTAATTAGAGCATTAGTTAGAGTATTGGGTGAGAGCCTCTTTTACTTTACTTTTCTTTTCGCATTTATAGACAAAAGAAGACAAACTCTACATGATAAAATAGCAAAATGTGTAGTTATAGATGCATAAAATAAGCTCTTCAAGATATAATATATAAAATCGACTATTGCGAAAGAAGTTATTTTAAAATTATCTTAAGATAAGGTGTATCACTAATTTACACTTAGTAAAAAGGAGAATCAAAGTGAAGCATAGTTTAATTTTAGCGACACTACTACTTGGCTCAACATTTGTTGAAGCAATAGAGTCTAAAGATGTAGAAGTTTTTACTACCAATATTAAAGAAGAGAATAATACATTTTATATAGATGGTGGTGTTGTAATAGAGTATGATGGAGATATTATTACAGCAAATAACGGTATTTATAATAAAAATAACTCTACTTTAACACTCAAGGGTGGAGCTACTTTAATTAGTAAAAGTGGTAAAAGAGTAAATGCAAAAGAGTTTGTTATAAATTTAGACAATGATCATATCCTCTTTAAAGATTTTTTTCAAATAGATAAAGAGGATATCTGGATTAGTGGTATAGAAGCTAAAAAAGAGGAGAATATTGTTAAATTTAAAAATGCTTTAGTATCTAGCTGTGTTGTAGAAAACCCTGATTGGATGATAGGTTTTGATAAAGCTATTTATGACACTACAACCAAAGAGTTAAAATTAAGTGATGCAAAAGTTTACATTAAAGATATTCCTATTTTTTACTTTCCATATCTATATCTACCTTTATCTAAAGATAGAAGAAGTGGGTTTCTTAGACCAAAATATGCAAATATGAGTGATGAAGGTTCGCTTTTAGAACTACCATATTTTTGGGCGATAAGTAAAAGCCAAGATTTAGAAATAGATCCACAGATAAGGACAAAAAGAGGATATGGCCTATATGCAACATATAGATTTTTTCATGCCAAAGATGCTTACGGTACTATAAAAGCAGGTTTCTTTAATGATAAAAAAAGCTATACAGATAAGTACAATATTAGATACAATAAACACTATGGAGTTGAGTTATTATATAAAAACTATACACTTATAGATGCACTCTCTAAAAAAGGTTATCAAAATGCTCTCTATATTAATGGTGTGCATTTAAGTGATAGAGACTATATATCTCTTCAAAATAGGAATTATCTTAAACATTTTAGTACAGGTAGTTTTTTAGAGTCAAGATTAAATTACTTTGTAAAAAATAACTACTTTTATAGTGGTGTAAATTTTAGATATTTTAAATATTTAAATGGTGATAACAATAAAGATACTCTACATCTACTACCTAATTTACATCTGCATTTACCCCATAATAACTTAATATATAATAACTTATCATATAGTGCTGATTTAACAGCAACTAATTATACAAGAGACTTAGGAAATAAATCTTTTAAAGTTAAGTTTGAAGTACCTCTAGAACTACACTACTCTCTATTTAGTCACTATTTAAATTTAAATATTAGTGAAGATATCGTTGCAACTGCATATGATTTTTATAATGTTCCAATTGAGCAAAAAAAGTATAGTTCTATTGTAGCTAATCATAAAATAGAGTTAGCTACTGATCTTACTAAGGTGTATGATAGTGCTATTCATACTGCTATGTTTAGTTTAATTTATACTAAAAGTACAATTATAAGTGAAGATTGGATGAAGTATAGAAGTATACCACAATCATTAAAAAGCGATTTTATAGATGAAATACCATTTGATTCAAAATTAACTTTTAGAACACATCAATACTGGAAAAGTCTAAAAAAAGGGGTAAGTCTTAAATATATTTTAGATGCACACTACTATTTTAAAGAGAATAAGTTAAGAGACTTAAAACAGGAGTTTACTTTAAGTTATAAAAAATGGAGTCTATATTCTGAATTTGGTTACTCATTTAAATATAATAAAACTACAGGAATATATAATAAGATAAAATATAAAGATAAAAAGTATGGTGCATCTTTAGGGTTTTACTGGAAAAAAGATTATGAAACATTAGAGACAACCTCAAAAGATTTAACAGCTAGTGCATATTATAAGTATGATGAAAACTTAAGATTTAGAGCGAGTGCAGCTTATGATTTTAGAAATAAAAGTTTAAGGAATTGGCAAGTCGGAAGCTTTTTAGATAAAAAATGTTGGAGTATTGATCTCTCTTTTGGGGAAAATATTAAGCCAATTATTAATAAAGCAGGAAATAGAGACTCTATAAGTAATAAATATTTTAAGGTGCAATTTACACTACTACCATTTGGTTTGTCATATGCAGGAGGTTCATAGTATTCAGAATGCTTTAGATATACTAGAGCTACCACCATTTATTACTAAAGAGGATATAAAGATAAGATATATCTATCTTGCTAAAAGATTTCATCCCGATATTAATGGAGATAGTGATAAGATGGAGCAGATAAATTGGGCCTATAACCTTTTACTTGAGTATATTGATAGTTTTAGGTACTCTTTTGATGAAGATGAACTAAATAAACAACTTCCAAATTTAAATCATAATAATAAGTTTAGATTTTAAACTACATTAACCCTACAAATAAGCATAAATTAGATAGAATCTACTTTAACTTTTGCTATATCTTAATATGCTTAATGCAGTAAAGATTAGAGCAGAGGTCTATATATACTTTAAGGATCAATTTTGAGTCAAATAGTAGATTTAAATATTAATAATTTAAAAGAGAGTTATGAGTTTAATAAGGTTGCAAGACAAGCAGATGGCGCAGTTTTTTATAGGCAGGGAAAAGCAGTACTGTTAGCAACAGTAACATTAGATAAACAGAGCAGTGGCGAAGATTTTCTGCCACTTACTGTGCAATATATAGAAAAAGCTTATGCTGCTACAAAAATACCAGGTGGATTTATAAAAAGAGAGTCTAAGCCAAGTGACTTTGAGACTCTTACGGCAAGAATAATAGATAGAGCCTTAAGACCACTTTTCCCTAAAGACTTTTCTAATGGTGTTGTAATTAATGTTACTGTTTTAAGTAGTGATAGCAGTGTAGATCTACAAATTGCTGCTTTAAATGCTGCTAATGCTGCAGTTTTAGTCTCATCTTTACCTATAAAAAAATCAATTGCCGCTGTTAGGGTTGGTAAAATTGATGGGAAAGTTCTTCATAATTTAAATTTAATTGAACAACAAAAATCTACTTTAGACTTACTAGTAGTTGGGAGTGGAGAAGATATAGCAATGATTGAGATGAGGGCTATATCTTCTAGTAGCAGTAGTGAACATCAAGTAAATGAGCTTGAAAAAGATGAATTTATCTCTATTCTAGCTAAGGTAACTAAAGATATTAGTGAAGCATCTACTAACTATGAAAAAGAGTTTTTACCTTTAAAATCTACTGATATATTTAAGGTAACATATAATGAAATAAATAGAGAGGTTTTAACTCTTATAGAGTCTCAATATCATGATAAGTTAAATATTGCTATAGAGCATATTGCTAAGAGTGAACGTTCAGATGCCCTAGATAGATTATTGGTTGAAATTAAAGATGATATTGAGAGTAGTGATAGTTTAGACTTTAATAGCTTAGATGTTGTAGATGCTTTTTCAAAAGCAGTTAAGAGCAGAGTTAGAGAGATGCTTTTAGATGGTAAAAGGCTAGATAATAGAGAATTAGATGAAGTAAGAGAGATCACGATTGAGACGAATATTCTTCCATCTGTTCATGGCTCTACTCTATTTACAAGAGGTCAGACTCAAGCTTTAGTTACAGCAACCTTGGGTGATGGTAAAGATTCTCAGATGTATGAATTACTTACAAGTAGCAGTGCAAAAAATGAACACTTAATGGTTCACTATAACTTTCCACCATACTCGGTAGGAGAGGCAAGACCTATTGGTGCACCAAGTAGAAGAGAGTTAGGGCATGGTAACCTAGCAAAAAGAGCACTAGAACCTACAGTTATTTTAGATAACAATCAGACAATTAGGTTAGTATCTGAAATTCTAGAGAGTAATGGATCATCATCTATGGCAACTGTATGTGGTGGATCTTTATCTCTTTATTGCTCAGATGTTAATGTTAAGAAATTAACAGCGGGTATTGCAATGGGTGTTGTAGTTGAAAATAGTGAAAAATACTCTATATTAACAGATATTATGGGCGCTGAAGATCACTATGGAGATATGGATTTTAAAGTTGCTGCTACTAAAGATGGTATTACAGCACTACAGTTAGATATTAAACTAGATGGATTAAACTTAAATATATTAAATGAAGCACTGAATCAAGCTTTAAAAGGATTAGAACATATTTTATCTATTATGGAAGAGGCTAAAGAGAAGATTGTTCCAAGTGGTGCATTGCCTATAGTTGTAACATTTAATATTGATTCATCTTCTATACCTATTATTATTGGTAAGGGTGGCTCTACAATAAGAGAGATTATAGAGAAATTTAATGTATCTATAGATTTAAATAGAGATTTAGGTGAAGTAAAAGTTAGTGGTAGTGATGTTGATAATTTAGATAGTGCTAAAGATTATATATTAAATTTAATATCTAAAGAGAGTAAAGAGATAACCAAATATGAGTTAAATGTAGTATACAAAGGGACTGTTAAAAGATGTGTAGATTTTGGTTTCTTTGTCGAGATGCCAGATGGTTATGATGCTCTTTTACATAACTCTAAAGTACCTAATGATCTAAAAAAAGATATCAATGAAGGTGATGTAATAGAAATAATGGTTGCATCTCAGAAAGATAAAAGAGTTGAGCTAGTATTAGCGTAACTCTTTGTAGATAATATATACTATTATTTAAATCCAAATTTAATAAGATCCTCTTTAGCATATGGCATATAAGTTTTTCTTGTTATAACTACTTTTGTTCTCCCAATCATAGCCCAATCAAAAATAACTGGTATATCTTTTGGGGCAATGTGTATACATCCATGTGACATCCAGTTAACACTACCCATATGTAGCGCATGTCCTTTATTCGTAAAGAATATTGCAAAGTCCATATTATTAACACCATCACTATCTGGGTAAGCTTTAGACATATATCTTCTCTGTTTTCTTAATACTGTATATATGCCACTAGGTGTTTTATAGTCATCTGCACCAGATGTAATAATACCAGTCCACCAAACTATACCATCTCTATCAACAGCATAAAATCTGCCATCACTTCCTGGTTCTCTTACTGATACAACAACAAACTCTTCTCCTCTTAAATTCACATCTCTTATGATAGATCCACCTCTATCCATAACTCTAAATGTTGTCTTTCCGATAGGTTCTAGAACATTAGCTTCTAAAGATATTGAAACTAAAGTAATCAATAGAGTTATCAATTTATATACTCTTCTCATTTTAGTATGTTCCTTTTGTAGTTATAGTAATATATTTATAAGATTGTAGCAAAAAAAACTTACTGTTTATATATTTTTAACAAAAAATAATGTATAATTTCATCGCTTTTGGTGATAAGTAGGGATACGCAAGCCGAACGGACTTAAAGCAAAGTCTAATGGACTATAAACAAATATTTTTTAAGGATTTTATAATGAAAAAGTTTTTCTTACTTTTCTTAGCACTTGGTGCTTTCGCATTTGCTGGTGAAGCTGGAGCTGGAGCAGATATGATTAAAGCATACTCAGTAGTTGCTGCTGGTGTTGGTCTTGGTCTTGCTGCACTTGGTGGTGCAATTGGTATGGGACATACTGCAGCTGCAACAATTGCTGGTACTGCTAGAAACCCAGGTTTAGGTAGTAAATTAATGACTACAATGTTTATTGCACTAGCAATGATCGAAGCACAAGTTATCTATACGCTTGTAATTGCACTAATTGCACTTTACTCTAACCCATTCCTATAGTAGGTTAAGTTTAAATAACTTAAGCAGGTTTTCCTGCTTAAAAAAGCGATAGTGGTGGAATGGTAGACACGCTAGCTTGAGGGGCTAGTGAGCATAGCTCGTGGAGGTTCAAATCCTCTCTATCGCACCATTTTGTTTTTATATTGAACTTTTAACCCTTTTTTTACATCTTTTTTTAAACTTAATCCATTTTTTCAACTTTATATAAGATTTGCTCCATATAATTTGTGTATAAATTTACATATGAAGGATTTTCATGACAAAAGCAGATTTCGTTGAGTTACTAAAAGAGAATGGTGAGTTTTCTAGTAAAGCGGCAGCAGAAAATGCACTAAAAGCATTTTTAGATACAGTTCAAGACGTATTAGTAAAGGGTGATAGCGTAACATTCGTTGGTTTTGGTACTTTTAGTGCAGTTGATGTACCAGAGAAGAGTGGTAAAATACCAGGTAGTGATAAAACTTATACTAAGGCTGCTCATAAAGCACCTAAGTTTAAAGCAGGTAAATCTTTAAAAGAGGCTGTAGAAGCTGGTAAATAGTTAAAAGCTACACTATGTAGCTTTTAACAAATATATTCTCTATTTCGACTTAACCCATTTTTTGATTCTACTAAAAGTATTCTCAAATATGTTTTTTTGTGGTTTACTCTCTATTCCAAAACTATCTTGAAGTCTAGTTACTAAATCTTTTTGTAGAGTATCTAATTTTTTAGGATATACAACTTTTACTTGTGCTATAAATCTACCCTTAATTGATGGTCTATTTACATTTGGAACACCACTATTTTTAAATATAAAGTGTTCTTTATCTCTAGTTTTAGATGTTAGTTTGATAGTTAGTTCTCCTTCTAGTGATGGTACTTTAATCTCCTCTTGTAGTAGTATTTGAGTAAAAAATACTGGAACTTCAATATAGATATCATCTCCATCTCTTACAAAATGTTCATCATCTTCTATTTCAAAATGAATATACAGATCACCTCTATGCCCACTATTTGGTATATTACCTTTTGTTGGAACTCTAAGCCTATTGCCACTATTTACGCCTGCTGGAATAGTAACTGTAATTGTCTCTTCTTTATTAACACCTCCAACTCCAGAGCATGTACTACATATCTCTTTTGCACTTTTACCCTTGCCATTACATTTAGGACACTCTTGTGCAAAAGTCATAAATCCTTGTCTCATCATAACTTGTCCATGACCTTTACAGTAGTCGCAAGTTGCAAATGCTCCATTTTTAGCACCACTACCGTTACAATCAGAACATGGCTCTTTATATGTAATATCAAGTTCTTTTTCACAACCAAAAACTGCTTCATTAAACTCTAAAGTAGTTTCAATCTCTATATCTAAAGGATATGGCATAGATGAACCTCTAGATTGACTATTTGAACCAAAGCCAAAAGCATCTCCAAACATTGAGTTGAAAACATCCATAATATCATCCATATTTCCAAAGCCCTGATTTGAAGCCCCTCCATTAAGTGCATCTTTACCATACATATCGTAAACACTTCTCTTCTCTTCATCACTAAGTACAGCGTAAGCTTCGTTAATTACCTTAAATTTATCTTCCGCCTCTTTATTACCAGGATTTTTGTCTGGATGGTATTTAATTGCTAATTTTCTATAAGCTTTTTTAATCTCTGTAACTGAAGAGTCTTTAGAAACTCTTAAAACTTCGTAGTAACAAAGTTCTTCCATATATCTACCTTTTTTATAATTTTAGTGCATAATTTTATCACATTATTATATAATCTAAGGTTTATAGATTATATAATTGTGATTATATTTAAACTATTCTATTATCTCTAGTAGAGAATTAATATATGATGTAATAGCACTTTACAAATATTTATAAATCATAATTTTATAGAATATCAAGTAATTCTAATGTATAATCTGTGAGAATTTTAGTAAAATTTTCAAAGGAAATTAGATGATAACTCATATTGTAATGATTAAGTTTAAAGTTGGTACTTCTACAGATATAATTTTAGATATAAAAAAATCTATAGAGGAGTTAACTAATACTATTAAAGAGATTAGCTATATGGAAGTTGGTTTGAATTTTGTATCAAGTGAGAGAGCTATGGATTTGGTTTTAACTTCAAAATTTAAAACTAAAGAAGATTTAACTATTTACGCAGATGATGCTAATCATCAAATTGTAAAAGATAAAATAAAAGAGTATGCTGAGTATACAAGGGTTGTTGACTATATAAATGAATAAACTAACACCATTCAAAAACTTAGTAGAAGCATTTGGCGCACTTCCTGGCATTGGTGATAAGAGTGCACTTAAGTTAGCTTATTATATTGTTACAAGTGGTTCTTATGATGGTATTAAACTATCTCATGCAATAGAGAGTGCTATAGAGGCTATTAGTAGATGTAGTATATGTAATAATTTAAGTGAAGATGAACTATGCCATATCTGTAGCGATGAATTTAGGGATAAAAATAAAATCTGTTTAGTTGAGAGTGCTAAAGATGTAATAACTATAGAAAAACTTGGACAATATGATGGTCTATATTATGTTTTAAGTGATATAGATAGTTTTGATTTAGTTCATTTAAGAGGAGCACTAGCTAGCATTAAAGAGATAATATTCGCATTTGCACCATCAATTGCAAGCGATACTATGATGCTCTATATAGAGAGTCAATTAGAAGATTTAAATCTAAAATTTACAAAAATTGCACAAGGTGTGCCAACGGGTATTTCATTAGATAGTGTAGATACTCTATCTCTTGCTAGGGCAATTGAAGATAGAGTTAATATTTAACTCCACCAATATATACCTCTTTTGCTTTTGTAGAGTGTAGTATTGTATTTAATGCCAAAGATCCATCGCTAAAATCACTTAAATCACTTGTCAGTTCAAAAAGTGCAAAGTCTGCAAAATTACCCTTTTTAATATCTCCTACATTTAAATCTAAAGCTTTAGCAGCATTAATTGTAACAGCTTTTATAAGTATAGTAGCTAGCTTTTTGGCTTCTATATCACAATGTAGCATAAGAGCTGACTTTAGCTCATCTAAAATAGATAGAGAGTAGTTAGAGCTTAAACCATCTGTTCCTAAGAGTAGATTATCTACATTTTTAATATCTAGTTTGCCATTACCAAGTAATATATTAGAGCGTGGGCAGTGAATTATAGAGGAATTTTCACTATTAATTTTATTAAACTCACTCTCTTTAGCGAGTGTTACATGTGTAAAAAGAGTTTTTATACCTTTAAAAGCATCTAAGAATCCATCTATACTATTTACTGGTGTTGATGTTTTAAAGTAGTTTTCGAATAGTTCTTTAAACTCACCACTGCTACTCTCTAGCCACTCTCTTTCACTTTTAGACTCTAAAAAGTGTGCACTAACTGCTATATCTTTACTCTTTGCAATATTTATAACTTCTCTAATTAGTATTGGATGTACAGAGTATGGTGAGTGTATTGCAATAGCAGGATAGAAGTTACTACTTTTTCTCTCTATTGACTCTTCTAGTCTTGCTTTAAAGTCATTAAATAGTGTATCTACCATAGCTGGGGAAGAGCCAATCACTTCGTTGAAATAGATAACTCTTTGTGGAGTCTTAACGCATATATCTAAATCTACACCAAAGCTAGAGATAGCACCAAATGTTGTTACACCACTACTTAACATCTCTTTTGCAGCAGCTTCTAAGCTCTCATAATTAAGGCTCTCTACTAACTCATCTCTATACTCAAATACACTATATAGCCACTCTATAAAGCTACCAAGTTTTAGTTTAGATCTATTTGCACTAAACTCTAAGTGTGTATGAGCATTAATAAAACCTGGATAAAGTATGCAATTACCATCTATGGATATAAGCTCCGCATCTTTATACTCATCTTTAATATCTTTAGCTAAACCTACTTTAATAATTTTATCATTAAATACAACAGCACTATCTATTAGGAACTCACCATCACTATATATAAACTTAGACTCTATTATTTTCACTATTTATACCTTTTTAAACATCTTATAACAACACTTTTAATAGAATTATAACAAATTAAAACAAAGGTAAACTTATGAAAATAGTAGTTATACAAGGACCAAATTTAAATATGTTAGGTGTAAGAGAACAACACATCTATGGACCAATGAAATTAGAAGAGATTCATCAACAAATGAAGAGCTTTGCAGAGCAAAATGGTTTAGAAGTAGAGTTTTTTCAAAGTAACCTTGAGGGTGAAATAGTAGACAAAATTCAAGAGTGTATGGGAGATGCAGATGGAATTATTATTAATCCAGCAGCATATTCACACACATCTATTGCAATTAGAGATGCATTATCAGCAGTAGAAGTTCCAGCAATAGAAGTACATTTAAGTAATATTCATGCAAGAGAAGATTTTAGAAAAAAATCTTTAACAGCAGAGGTAACAGCTGGTGTAATTGCTGGTATGGGACCATTTGGTTACCATTTAGCTATGATTGGTATCATACAAATTATGGGTGAAATTAATGCAATGAAAGAAGCAGAAGAGCAACAAAACGCTTAATGAACTATATTATTTATAAAGATGAGAGCGCACTCTATTATGAGTGTGGCTATAGTTGTGACAATGGTATATTTGTACAGCTTGGAAATGAGAGTTTTTTTATAACAGATGGAAGATATCAAATAGATGCAAACGAGAGTATTAAAGATAGTAAAATTATTATTACAAATAGTTTAGTAGAAGATTTAGCTAAGTTACTAAGAAGTTCAAAAATTAAAAAAATCACAATAGACCCTAGCCAATGGACACTACATGCTTTTAATCTTTTAAAAGAGAGTACACCTACAAAGTTTAAAATGTTAATAAATTTTTCTCATAAAAAGAGAATTATAAAAAGTTCAAGAGAGATAGAGTATCTACAAAGAGCAGTTAAACTTGGGAAAAAGGCTTTTAAGAGTTTAGAAAAAAAAATAGAGTCAGGTATGAGTGAAAAGGAGTTGAATTTTTTAGCAGAGAGTATACTTAGAGATTTTGGAAATAGAGAGTTGAGTTTTGACCCAATATTAGCAATAGATGAAAGTGCATCAAAACCACACGCTTTACCAACTAAAAAGATTTTAAATAGTGGCTCTTTAATTTTATTTGATGCTGGTGTTAAGTATAAAAGATACTGCTCTGATAGAACAAGAACAGCATATTTTGATAATAATTTACATTTTAGTTATAAGCAAAAATTTAAATCTAAAAAGATTCAAAAGGCTTACGATTTAGTACTGAAGGCACATGATAAAGCTATTAGTAAAGCACGTGTTGGTATGAGAGCTAGTGAGATAGATAAAATAGCAAGAGATATTATAGTAAAAGGTGGATATGAAAAAGAGTTTGTACACTCTACTGGTCATGGAGTAGGGCTAGATATCCATGAAATGCCATATATATCTAAACGAGACAATAGTATTATAGAAGATGGAATGGTATTTACTGTTGAACCAGGTATTTATGTAGATGGAAAATTTGGCATTAGAGTAGAAGATATGATAGTTATGCAAAATGGTAGAGCTAAGGTATTATAGTATAAATGAGTGGTTTTTTATATAGAAGATATAAAAATAGTACAGTTATAAAGTCTAGGCTTTTTCCATTTAATACTAATAAATATAAACCAAAAAACCATGTATCTCTAATTGGAGTAGGTGGTAATTTAGGTGATGTTAAGAGAGAGTTTATAAAGCTTTTTTACTATTTGAATAGAGGTAAAAAAGTGAAAGTTCTATCGACATCTATTATATATAAAAATCCTCCATTTGGATATTTAGAGCAGCCTTATTTTTACAATACACTTTTTTTGATAGAGAGTAAATTAAAACCATTAGCACTACTTAGGTATCTACAGAGTGTTGAGAGACACTTTAAGAGAGAGAGATTATTTAAAGATGCACCAAGAACATTAGATTTGGATATAATTTTTTATGAAAAGTTAAAAATAGATATAGGTAGAGATTTAAATATACCACACCCCTATTGGAGTAGTAGAGAGAGTGTGTTAGTACCATTAAAATATATGAAAGGAGCAAAATGCTTAACGAGAGTTTTATAGCCCAAACACCTAGCGAAGCGTATAAATTAGCGATACAAAAGTATGGCTCTATAGATAACTTTAAAGTAGTAAAAGCAGCTCAGTATAGAGATAATAATAGCAATTTAGTATCAGAGATTACAATAGAGATTCAAGAGGATATATATAAACAGTATGCAGGTATAGATGAAGAAGAGATACTTTTAGAAGAAATTAATATTTTAAAAAATAAAATGAGTAAAATGAAGGATGCATTGAGTCCTGAAAGTAATAAAGAGTTAGTGATTAATGATGTTAAAGAGATGCTTGAGCAAAAAGGGCTTAATATTAACTGGATTGAGTTAATGTTAGATCCATTTAACGGTACACAAGTAGCAGAAGATAGAGAACTTTTGCTATCATTTGTATTAGAAGAGATAGAGGATTCCTTATCAATATCTAAACGCCCAATAGATGCAAGAGTTAATATATTTGTTGGACCAACTGGTGTAGGTAAGACAACAACTATTGCAAAGATTACTGCATGGAGTATTTTAAAAGGTGTAGATAAAAGCTCTATAGCTATAATTAATTTAGATAACTTTAGAGTAGGTGCTTATGAGCAGCTAGGGTTTTATGCAAAAAATTTAGGAGTAGATTACTACTGTATTGATAGTCTAAATGACTTTAATGTAGTTATGAAAAAGTTAGCTAATAAAGATTTAATACTTATTGATAGTGCAGGTAGCTCTCCATACGATATTGAGAAGCTTTTAAATACTGTTAAATTTTATAAAAGTAGTACAAATTTAGGTGATAGTTCAATTAATTTAGTTCTATCTGCTGCATCTAAATATATAGATTTAAAAGATATTTATGAACACTTCTCTTTTTTAAATATTGATAAGTTTATAGTTACTAAAGTTGACGAGACAAGAAATAGTGGAAATTTAATTGCATTTTTACTAGATACTAAATTACCAGTATCATTTATTAGCAAGGGGCAAAATGTTCCAAAAGATTTAGATATAGCTACTAAAAGGGCGATACTAGAACACTTTATAGGCGAGGTAAATGCTTAATAATCTACAAGCTAACTCTCTTTTGTTAGTTGATAGCTTTGAGCTTAAATCTATACCTATAGAGTTTAGTAAAAAAGATATTGTAAGAGTCAAAGATAGTAGTTTTTTAGAGATTAATAGTAGCTATATATACTTTATTGATAGTAGTAACTATATATATAAAATTATCTCAGACTCTAGTTATATTTTTGCATTTAAAAGTGGTGATATTAAGAGACGAGAGTTCAAGGAGAAAAAAAATAGTTTAGTTATTAAGTTAAACGTAGATAGAGAGATATCTCTTAATAAGAGTATTATCTCTAAAAACCCTATCTATGTTACTATTTTTTTTAAAAATAGAAAACTAGCTACAGCATATATGTCAGTAGCTAATAAAATATACTTAGAGATAAAAGAGTTATTATGAGAGAGAGAGTACTATTAGGAATGAGTGGCGGTGTAGATTCTACAGTTACTGCACTGCTTCTTCAAGAGCAAGGTTATGAAGTAGATGGTGTATATATGGTAATGCACAATTTAGATGATGATAATAGTTTAAATATTAAAAAAGCACAAAAAGTTGCAGATTATTTAAATATAAAACTTCATATATTCTATATTCAAGATAGTTTTAAAAAAGAGGTATATGACTATTTTGTAAAAAGCTATATAGATGGCTTAACTCCTAATCCTTGTGTTATTTGTAATCGTAATATTAAATTTGGAAAGATGATAGAGTTTGCAGACTCTTTAGGAATAGATAAAATCGCAACAGGACACTATGTAAGGGTAGAAGATGGAGTTATTAAAAAAGGGAAAGATGCAAGTAAAGATCAAAGCTATTTTCTAGCTAAAGTAAAAAAAGAGGCAGTTGGTAGAATGCTATTTCCTTTAGGAGAGTGGATAAAAGATGATGTAAAAAAGTTTGCATCTAAAATTGAGCTACTTAAAGAGTTTGCAACACAGAGTGAGAGTAGTGAAATATGTTTTGTACCAGATAGCTATGTAGATATATTAAAAGAGCATACTAATATAGATATTAGTGGTAAAGTAGTTGATTTAAGTGGTAAAGAGATTGGACATCATAAAGGATATATGCACTATACAGTAGGTAAGAGAAGAGGATTTTTTGTAAAAGGAGCACATGAACCACATTTCGTAGTAGATATTAACTCGAAAAATAATACTCTTATTGTTGGGAAAAGGGATGACTTAGAAGAGAATGAAATAAATATAACAAATATTAATTTATTTATAGATTCTACAGAGTTTGATTGTGAGGTTAAAGTAAGGTATAGAACAGAAGGTGTAAAAGCAACTGTAAAAATATTTAACAAGAGTGGTGTGGTATATCTAAAAGAGCCAGTATATGGAGTGGCAAAAGGTCAGTTTGCAGTATTTTATAGCAATGATACTCTATTAGGTGGTGCAGAAATAGTATAGTTATGCTCTTATTTGTAACAAATATATTTTAATATAGTAGATATAAGATTTAAATATTAAACAAGTTGGTATAGTTAATTTTTTATATATAACTGCTTCTCTTTAAAGCAGTTTTAAGTGTAAAAATATATAATCAAATTTCATTAAAAAATATTTAGGAGATAAAATGTTAGTAACAAATAAAGCACCAGACTTTACAGCAACAGCTGTTTTAGCAGATGGACAAATTGTAGAAGATTTCAACTTATATAAAAATATCGGAGAGAATGGAGCAGTTCTATTTTTCTATCCATTAGATTTCACATTTGTATGCCCAAGTGAGATTATTGCATTTTCACACAGAGCTAAAGAGTTTACAGATAGAGGTATTAATGTAATTGGTTGTTCAGTAGATTCTCAATTTAGTCACTTTGCTTGGAGAGAGACTCCAGTAGAAAAGGGTGGTATTGGTAGAATTAACTTTCCACTAGTAGCAGACTTAACAAAGCAAATTGCAAGAGATTACGATGTATTATTAGATGATTCAGTAGCTCTTAGAGGTTCATTCTTAATAGATAAAGATGGAACAGTAAGACATGCAGTAGTTAACGATTTACCACTTGGTAGAAATGTTGATGAGATGATTAGAATGGTAGATGCAATGTTATTTACTAATGAGCATGGAGAAGTTTGTCCAGCTGGTTGGGTAAAAGGTGAAGAGGGAATGAAAGCAGACGCTGATGGTGTTGCTGATTACCTTGCAAAACACGCTGAAGAGCTTTAATATCTAAAGCTAAAAGCTTTAAGCATAAGGTTTAAAGCTTTTAGTAAAAGTTAAAACAAATTCTTATTATTTTCTATAATCTATAAAATTGCATGAGAACTATGCTCTATAAATAGTACAAATATTAATAAAAATATTATACCTACAGCTCTTGAATACATTTTATTACTATTTATAAATACTAAAATAAGCGTTACTACAAGCATTGTCACTATATCGAATATGTAGTCAATAAAGTTTAAATTAATAGGATTAGCAACGGCTGCTGCACCAAGTGCTATAGATATATTAGATACATTTGAGCCTATTATATTACCAATAGCCATATCTGCTTTACCTTTTAATGTTGCACTAATTGATACAACAAGTTCTGGCATGGAAGTTCCAAGTGCTACTAATACAACACCAATAATCCAATTGCTAACACCAAATGACTTTGCTATTTGTGAAGCACTATCAACTGTATAATCTGCTCCAAAAACTACCATTAAAAATCCTATAGTAAGAAGTATTGAGCTCTTAATCCAATTAAAGTTACTACTAATAACTTCATCTTCATCTTTATCTTCACTATCACAATCTATATCTAAAGCACTTTTATTGTTTCTTAATAGAAAAATAACATAAGCAATCATAATGACAATAAGTATTAATCCACTAAATCTACTTATCTCTCCATTTAAAATAATCATTATAAACATTAAAACAGGAAATAGTGCCCAAGCACTATCTTTTTGCAAAAATTTAGAAGCTTTAATTTGACCTCTAGCTAATATAAGAACAATGCCGAGTACTAAAGAGATATTTATAATATTACTACCAATGATATTAGAGATAGATAGCTCAGGTTTATTGCTAATACTAGCATTAATAGAAGCAGCCATTTCAGGTAAAGAAGTTCCTAGAGCTACTAAAGTTGCTCCAATTACATATTCAGATATTCCAAATTTTAAAGCTATCTTTTCACTCTGTTCAACTATTAAATCTGCACCATAAATAAGTACTGCCAACGATACAATAAAAATTAAATAAACTAACAAATTAGGTCTCCTCGTATGTTCTTACTATTAAGCTTTTAGGAAGTGAAAAATATTGAATTATATCCTCTTCTTTAGTCCTCATTTCACCACTATCACTCTCATGATTATATCCTAAAATATGTAAAAGCCCATGTGTAAATAGTAGACAAATTTCATCATCTATAGTATGCTTCAAACTTTGTGCAAGCTTTTTTGCCTTATCAATAGATATAACTATAGAACCAAGAGGCATATGCTCAATATTTCCCAATGGAAAACTAAGTACATCGGTACTCTTGTCTACTCCTCTATGCTCTTTATTTATAGTTTGCATAGCTCTATCATCTACAATTAGTAATTCAACTTCAGATGATATATCTAAGTAGCTAGAGATACTATTTAGTGAATCAATATCTATTTGATAGTTTGTTTGGTTATCTAAATCAATCATTGGCTAATTTTATCAAAAATTTAGTAAAATAGAGTAAAAAAAGGTACTTTATGAATAAAAGTAGAGCATTATGTGTTATTTCAGGTGGAATGGATAGTGCATTAGCAGCAAAAATGGCAAAAAATGATGGATATGATATTGTTGCTGTACACTTTAACTATGGGCAAAGAACAGAAAATAGAGAGCTCGACTCTTTTAAAAAGATATCTAAAGATTTAGATGCAAAAATAACTCATGTTGTAGATTTAGATTTTTTTAAACAAATTGGTGTTAATGCATTAACAGATGACTCTATTGACGTTCCTATAACTGGTATAAACCCAGGTGTCCCTATAACATATGTACCATATAGAAATGGCATTTTTTTATCTATAGCAGCTGCATTAGCGCAAAAGTATAGTGCAAAAGCAATATATATTGGTGTAGTAGAAGAAGATAGTAGTGGGTATCCTGATTGTACAAAAGGCTTTATTGATTCTATAAATAGTGCAATAAATTTAGGTCTTAATGATAATGATTTGGAGATTAAAACCCCATTAATCCACTTAAGTAAAGCTGATATCGTTAGAAAGTCTTTACAATATGGTGTAAAATTAGAGCATACATGGAGTTGCTATAAAAATGAAGAGAGTGCTTGTGGTTTATGTGATAGTTGCAGATTAAGATTAAAAGGCTTTAAAGAAGCAGGTAAAAAAGATCCGATAGCCTATATAGCCTGAGCTCAACTGACTCGGCTTATATATAATTATCTTAATTATTAGTGCTATTTTGATCTACAATAATAGTACTACTGCTCTCATTTGTATCTGTAGTAATTACAGTACTAGAGCTACTCTCTTGTGGTAATAGTTTACCCTCGGTACATACTATAACATCTGTTGTTTTTGAGAACTTATCTACACAATTAACTGTAACTTCTGTATTTTTAATCTCTTTATCTAAAACTTTTACTGCCCTCTCTTTTTCGCTGTTAAAATTTTCAAAATCAAAAGATGGCGCTTTGTCACCTAATTTATTATTTATATTTGTAACTGGTATTAAACATTTTTTAGCTTCTTCTCTATTTTTAGAGTTTGAAATACATTTTTTAGCAGTTTTCATAGCATCTATTAAAGATGGTAAATATTTTTTCTGTTTAGTTAAATACCTTTTTCCAAGTGCATTTATAATATCTTTCTCTACAGCTTCTGTAATAGAGATATTTTTATCTTCTAAGTTTATACCCTTTTTTTTCATTTCACTCTTTAAATCTATAATAGATGATATATAATCTTCTGTTCTAGTAACAGAAGATCTATTAGTGCTATACGCATCATCAACTACTTTTTTATAATCAGGTAGAGTAAACTCACTCTCTGGTATATTTGCATCAAAAAGAACTTTAACAGCCTTTTTTTCACTATAAAAACCTGCATTTTGAATTACAATTTTTAATGGGATTCCTTTATACATACACACCTCTTGGTGATTATATTTCCATATATCACATACATAACCTGCTACCGTCTCATTTCCCTCTTTTATAGCACCTAACTTCTCTAAAGATTTTACACTCTCATTAGATAAGTCTAACTTTTTAGTAATAGCTAAATCTAAATCTCTATCTCTAGTTTTATATATTGTTTTTTCTTCAAAATCTACACTATTAATTGTTCCATTATTTACTAGTGTAAGTGTATGCCTACTTTTTGTATCGTTAAAATCTCCTGATTGAACTTCACTAACATCCTCTTCTTTTAGTTCATTTAAACCCCATTCACTAAATACTAACCTAGCAATTCCTTGAACATGAGAGTTTAAAGTATCATCAAAGCTAGATGTTTTTACATCATACAATACAACACCAGATTTAAATTTATATAGTCTATAGTTATCGGCTGCACTTAAAACTATAGATGCTAAAACAGTCAAGAGTAAAAAATGTATAAATCTCTTCATATATTACCTTCAGTTATATAGATTTTTTCAAACTATATTATAGCAAAAAAAAGTGTGATTTATAAGTGATATATATACTACTATAATTTTTATTAAGAATTTTTAAAAAAATCACGAATATACTCATATCCTGAGTATAGTGTTAAAAATACTGCAACCCAAAGAAGCACTTCTCCACCACTCCACTCCATTAACAAAAAGCCTATTGCAAACATTTGAGATACTGTCTTTACTTTACCCATCCAACTTGCACTAATATCAATGCCATTTGCAACAGCATTTACTCTTAAGCCAGTGATAAATAGCTCTCTTGTTAAAATTAGATATATAGTCCAAGGTGATGCACGATCTAGCATCATTAATCCTAAAAATGCAGCTAGTGTTAGCATTTTATCTGCCAAAGGGTCTAGTATGCTCCCAAGCGTTGTTATTTGGTTGAACTCTCTTGCAATGTAACCATCAAAAAAATCTGTTGCACTTGCCATTACAAAGATAAAACCTGCAGCAAAGTCAAGCCACGAGTAGTGTATGCCTTCAAAGATTGGCAAATCTCTATTTACCAAAAGAATAAACATCAGTGGTGCTAAAAGTAGCCTTATAAAGGCTAAAATATTTGGTATATTAAGTGCATCTTTTAACATTATCTAAAAGTAGTTCCACCATCTACTACTATTGTTTGCCCTGTAATCCAGCTTGCATCATCTGTGCATAAGAAGTAGATTGATCCTGCTAGGTCATCTGGTGTTCCCATTCTATCTAAAGCACTTCTTTTTATTGTCTCTGCTTTTACCTCTTCGTAGTTTGTAAATGCTCTAAGAGCG
>CAMZLH010000040.1 GCA_947311565.1 uncultured Nitratifractor sp. | reverse complement strand
TGTTATGTAAAAAAAATCTTGCAGGCACAGACTCTTTATACTTTTGTATTAAAAGCATAATAGCCAAAAGTGGTAGAGATAGTATATAGAGTATAAGAAGTATTATGTAGTAGATGTAGTAAAACACTTTACTAAGCCTCTATACTCTCTTTATCAACCTCAATATATAGAACTCTACCACAGTGAGGACAAGATACAATCTCCTCTCCTTTTATTAAATCGGCATATGTCTTATCATTTATTTTAATATAGCAGCCATAACAAGCTTGCTTCTCAACTTTTACTACAGCACTATTACCAGCCCAATTTTTAATCTTTTCATAAAATGCTAAGATTTTACTATCCATAGATCTAATCTTCTCATCTCTCTCTTGATACAAAGATGTTTTACTCTCTTCAATTGAATCATACTCACTTTTTACAGACTCTTCAATCTCTTGATACTGATTTTTAGCCTCTGCTAGTTCACTCTCTAGCTCCTCTAGCTCTTTACTCTTAGTCTCAGTTATAGAGTTTAATCTCTCTATCTCATCATTGTTATAAGCTAGTGTCTCCTTGGCAATATGCTCTTCACTAGATACCGAAGCGAAATCTCTCTCTTTCTTTGCTGCTGCGCTCTTCTTTTTAACATCTTCTAGTTTATCTTTTAAATCTTTTATCTGCTCTTCTAAACTAGTAATAGATATACTATTAGATTCTATTAAACTATTAATTTCATCTTTTTTTGCTTCTAATTTAGTAACTTTATTCGATGCAAGTTTAACTTTTTTATCAATCTGCTCAATTTGTGGTCTAAAACTATCAATATTGTTATCAATTTTAGATAACTCAACTAACTCTTTTGTATATACGTTCAAGGTCTATCCTTTTTATAGAGAAAAAATTTCAAATGGGTTTTTAGATTGTGTAATTATAACTGAAATTGGCATAGAGTTTAATAAAGGAGCCATTACATCAGTAAAAAACTGCTCACTTTCAAAATGCCCTATATCTATTAACATCTTATCTTCACTAAATGCCTTCATTGCATCGTGGTATTTAATATCTCCTGTTAAAAAACAATCACTTTTAACATTATCTAATAAAGATGCACCAGCACCTGTTGTTAAAGCAATAGAGCTAATTTTATCTTTTTTATTTACAACTTTAAAACTACTTAAGCCTAATTTCTCTTTTAATACTTTTAATAGTTTATCAAAATTTATATCTAAACTTCCACAACATAAAAAATCACTCTCGCTCTCTATTTTAAAATCCAATACATCTTCAAACACATATCTATTTAAATGAGTTTTATCTATATTTGTATGCATAGCTATTAGACTAATATCTTTTTTAATCATTAAAGCCAATAAATTAGATGGATACTTTGATAGATCTAAAACACTAAGCTTTCCAAAAATTAGTGGATGATGCACAATAAATAAAGATCCATCTTTAGCATTTTTAATCAACTCTTCATCTATATCTAATGATAAAACTACCTCTTTTATCTCTCTACTGTAATCACCTAAAATAAGACCACTGTTATCCCATTTCTCTTGTATCTCAAATGGGCTGATACTATTTAGCTCATCATATATATCTTTTAACTTCATTTAAAACCTTTAAAAATTTATAATATACTTTAGAGTATTTATTAGCTTACTCTTCTCTCTAATATTTGGTAACTCTTTCCCAAGCTCTGTGGTAGTAATAATAGTTCTACTTAGAGAATATTTACTCCAATTCTTAAGTCTAACACCCCAATATGTGTGCATTATAACAGGTTCATTTTTATATCTACCTAAATATAGTGTAATGTGTCCTGGAACAAATAGCATAGATCTAAATGGTTTTGCATTAGCAATAATAGTAGCTTTTTTCTGCTCTTTTGCTAAGCCTTTTATATATATAGAACTACCACTTTTTGCCTGTTTACTAGAGTTTCTTTTTAAAAAAATACCAAATGGTGTAAAAAAGTCTCTTGTAGTTGCAGAGCAGTCTCTAGTTTGCATCTTTCCGCCCCAACCATATGGCTCATTATAGAACTCTCTAGCAACCATTGCTACATTTCTAGCACTCATCTTTAAAGGTTTTTTAGCCACAACACCCTTAGTAACTTTTAGTGGCTTCATTTGAGCTCTATATCCTTCTCCTCTTGCTGCTATATACTCTTTACCATTAATTATTGGAAATATAGTTCCTAATTTAACTAAAGAGACTCTTTTACTTCCATTTAGCAACCATAAGTTGTCTTTTATAGATACACTATAGCGCCCACTCTTAAATTTATCTATAAATTTACTATTTACAAAACCTATATCAGAAACTTTAATCCAACCCGATGTATAAGGAACTTGAACAAAAGCCCACCTCTTATCTAATGACAAATGAGATACAAAAATAGGTGTATTTGGGTATATAGCAGAGTGCTGAAAATAGTCAAAGGGAAACCACTTAGTTGGATTTTTAGGATCTAAATATGCAGGAGTATTAGTAGGAAATGCTCTTATATTTGAGTGTTTTAATGTTACAGCTTTTAACCTAACACTATTTAACGCCTTAAAATTTGAGTTTTTAATCCAGTAGTTGTATCTCCTTTTAGATATTACTCGTCTTCTGTTATCATAAATTTTTCGTCTCTTGACAAATTTTACCTGCCACATTAACTCATTTTTAGGATCAGTAAGATACTTTATAGACCATGGCTTAAAATATGCACGATTGTACTCTCTATCATAAGCCATCATCTTAGAGTAATTAATAGGCTCAACCTGCTTAGCATAATAGTTTAAATCTTGTGGAATATTTTTCATATCTGCTAAAGTATTAAACTTTAATCTATCTATAGAGCTAGCTGCTCTTTTACCAACAACAACTCTATACTCTGCATAAAGATTAGTAACTAAAAGTGTAATTAAAGATATTCTATATAGTTTTTTCATTCTAGCTCATTTTTTAGAGCTAATACTATCCAAAAAAGATAGCCAAAAAGTAAATAAAAGCCTAAGTTAAGGGCATTTGAGCCATAAAACCTTAACTCTTAACTCTTATATTTCTCTCATCTTCTTGCTCTTTATATAGCTTAGCACACCCAACCGATAGATCTCTTACTTTTAATATAAAGTTCTGTCTTTGAGCCTGCGATATCGCCTTTCTGGCATCTAGTACATTAAATGTGTGTGAAGCTAGCATACACTGGTCATATGCAGGTAGAGGAAGCTTTGCATCTAGGCATCTTTTACACTCGTTAGAGTAGTCTTCAAAGTGTCTAAATAGAGTATCTGTATCGGCTATCTCAAAGTGATATTTACTAAACTCATACTCACTCTCTTTATGCACATCAGCGTATGTTGTAACACCATGCTCATTTCTGTTCCAGACAATATCAAATATACTATCAACTCCTTGCAGGTACATCGCAAGTCTCTCTGTTCCGTAAGTTATCTCAACAGCCACAGGGTCACATGCAACTCCTCCAACTTGTTGGAAATATGTAAATTGAGTAACCTCCATACCATCAAGCCAAACTTCCCAGCCAAGTCCCCAAGCACCAAGTGTTGGTGATTCCCAATTGTCCTCTACAAATCGAATATCATGACTCTTTAAATCAAGCCCCAAATACTCTAAAGACTCCAAATATAACTCTTGAATATTATCAGGACTTGGCTTTATAAGAGCCTGAAACTGATAATAAGCCCCTAGCCTATTAGGATTCTCCCCATATCTTCCATCTGTTGGACGACGGCTTGGTGCCACATAAGCTGCACTCCAAGGTGTAGAATCCAAACTTCTTAAAAGTGTAGCCGAATGAAAAGTCCCAGCCCCAGCTGGTATATCATAAGGCTGCACAATATTACAACCTTGCTTTGCCCAAAACTCTTGAAGTTTAAGTAGTAGTTCACTAAATGTTAACATGCCAATTCCTCTTTCATTTTTAATTTAAATGCTCTTTTAAAAAATGCTATATCTGAAGTAAAAACATCTTTTACAAAACCACTTTTTTTAAATTTTTCTAATCCGAACTCTATTTTACTTTGCACAAATCCACATTTATACTTTTCAAAGTTACTCTTGCACTCTTTGTAAACAACAGTATAAATGAAATTTACTCTCTTTGTATCAATTTTACTCTCTTTTAAAAATTTTATTAACTCATTTTTACCATCTTCCAATTTGCCTTGTATCTCTTTTTTATCAACTTTGCTTGGTTTTTGATTTTTAAACTCTATACAATATAGATTATTTTCATATATATAAACTGCATCAAAAGATTTAGGTCTTTTGTTGCTATCTGGGTATTATCTTCTAAAATTTTATCAAAATCTATTACTTTTTGAGTCTCATCTTTGCAAAGAAAATAACTATTTTCACTATCAAAACTGGTTATTTTAAAAGTGCTAATATATGATCTGTATCTATTTGAAAATTTATTCAAATTACTCATTTAGCAATCTTTCCATATCCATCTCTTCAAAAGTATCAAATGGCTCTGATAGTTTTTCAAATATCTTTTCTAATGTTTCAGAGTTACTATCATTGACTTTTTTAATATATCCATCTTCTGCCAAATAAAAATTGGTTTTATCCTCTATCTCTTCAACTTCACTATATCTTTTTAGTGCTTCTATCATATATGGACTATGAGAGTTTACAACAATTCTAACACCATTCTTAACAAGCTCTACAATAATCTTTACTATTTCCAATTGCCACTTTGGATGCAAATGAACTTCTGGCTCATCTAATATTAAAATCGTATCTTTGTTTAACCAATTATTTTGAGATAAAACCTGAAAAATAGCAAACTGCTTAATACCTGTTGCAGTATTCACTAACTCAACTCGCTGATTATCTTTATTAAAAAAATAATCGCCTTTATCGCCTTTTTCAAATTTTCCTTTCATGAACGATACAAGCTCATCATTAATATTTATGCCTGATACTTTATTTTCAAATAATAATTTAAGATACAAATCTCTTAAAAAATATGGATATTCAACATAGTATTTCGATATAGACTCAAGATTTACTATTTGATTAAATAAATTATATAAATCCCAAATTAATGGCGTCTCAATAAAAATTACATCTTCATCTATTTTTATTTTATCGGTTTCATAAAAAAACTCTTTATAAACAATTTTTTTTTCATCAAGTTTAAGAACTATTTGATCAATTATATTTAATTTTACAAAAATTTGTTTTGCTAATCCATCCTTATAAAATCTTCCTTTATCATTAGAGAAATGTTTATCTTTTTCTAATATATTATCTAGTCCACAATTTGTCCATTTAATAAGCAGGAACAAAGCCTTCCCAAACGTGCTTTTACCTGTATCGTTCTCTCCAGCTATAACTGTAAGACCATCTATTTTAACATTTGCCTCTTTTATCATTCCTACATTTTTTAGCTCCAAGGTCATATACACTCCTTTGATAACTTCTCTTTTAACTTTAAACACTCAATAAATGTTGTCTTTTTATAAAAAGTTAATAATCTATGTATAATCAAATCAATTGGAGTTTGGCTATTACAGTATAGATAAAATGTTGGCATATTTGCAGTCATTTTATTATTAAATTGTTTATTTAAAATATCTGTTGTATTACTTGCTTTTTTTGCTGAACTATTTATCATATTTACAATAGATTCTGATAATACTCTTCTTTTTGTATCTATACTCATAGGTTGTATATGTGC
>CAMZLH010000039.1 GCA_947311565.1 uncultured Nitratifractor sp. | reverse complement strand
TATCTTTGCTGCAATTTCAAGGTCTTCTAATCTTCCGTTTGTGCAGCTTCCTATCATTACTTGGTCTATTTTTATATCGTCTGCTACTGCTCTCTCTATTGGTTTGCCGTTTTCTGGTAAAAATGGGTAGGCAATTACAGGCGAAAGTGTGCTTAAATCTATTGTTATTGTTTGGCAATAAGTTGCATTATCGTCTGAGTAGAACTCCTTTGGCTCGGCTCTTAAGCTACCGTTCTCTTTTGCTACTTGCTCTAAATACTCTTTTGTTATCTCATCTACTGCAATAATTCCACTCTTCGCCCCTGCTTCTATTGCCATGTTGCAGATGCTAAATCTATCTGACATATTTAAGTGTTTTAGCCCCTCGCCTGTAAACTCTAAAGCTTTATACAGTGCGCCATCTACGCCTAAAATTCTAATAACTTCTAATATAATATCTTTCCCATAAAGGTGTTTACCTGGTTTGCCAGTTAGCTCTACCTTAATAGACTCTGGCACTTTAAACCAATTGCCACCTGTTATTATTGCAAATGATATATCTGTGCTTCCCATACCTGTAGAGAATGCTCCTAAAGCTCCGTGTGTGCAGGTGTGAGAGTCTGCTCCAATAATTACATCACCTGGTATTACAAGCCCTTTTTGTGGCAAAAGTGCGTGCTCTATTCCCATATCTTTCTCATCAAAAAAGTGCTTTAAGTTATGCTCATAAGCAAAATCACGACTAATCTTTGCCTGATTTGCACTTGCAATATCTTTTGCTGGAATGTAGTGATCCATAACAATAGCAAACGCATCTGGATTTGCCAACTCTTTTGCCCCACTCTCTTTAAAAGCTTTAATCGAAATTGGAGTTGTAATATCGTTACCAATTGTCATATCTATAGGAACTCTAACAATCTCTCCAGCCTTTACTTCACGCCCTGTGTGGTCACTAAAAATCTTCTCTGTAATGGTTAAACCCATCTTGATACCTTTAAAAGTTTTTCACAATTATATCTAATTTAGGTATAATTTTGCAATGATTTTAGCAAAAAGCATAAAGCCAAAAGAACAAAGCGATGTAAAGCTTTAAGCCTTTAGCATTTAGCACACCGAAGGTAAAAAATGAAACAGTACGAGATAAAAGCAGTTGCCAACTATTTAAAAGAGAACTTTAACTTTATTAAACGGGCAAGAAGAGTTGCAAATAATGTGGTAGAGCTAAACTTTGGGCAAGATTTTTCTATATTTTTTGAGCTAACGAGAGGTAACTCAACTATATACAAAGCACCTGCTAAGCGAATAAATAACTACAATGCTCCTTTTGATGTTCAGCTAAATGCTCTTTTGTCGCACTCTAAGATTTTAGATATATATGTACCAAACGACGATAAAGTGATTGTGTTTAAACTAAAGCCAAAAAGTCAGTATAAAGATTTAGCAATAGAGGCTAGGTTTGAGCTTACAGGTAAATATACTAACCTAATTTTAGTAGATAATAATGGAGTTATTTTAGATGCACTTCACCATATAGATAGCTCTAAATCTTACAGAGTTGTAAAGCCTGGAGTAGAGCTAAAAGAGCTTTTGCCATTTAAGAGCAAATTTAGTGGAGATGTAGAAGATGTAGAGGCAATGCTTAAAAGTGAGTATACTAAAATATTTAGCAAAGAGTTAAATCGTGTAAAGAGTGGCAAGTTAAACTCTGTAAATAAAAAAATATCTAAACTTCAAAAGGCACTAGCAGGCTTATTAGATGAAAATCAGTTAAAAGATGAGGCTAAAGTAAATGAGAATATTGCAAATATAATTTTAGCAAATTTACACCTTATAAAAGAGTACGATAAAGAGTTAAAAACTTACGACTTTGAAGGTAATGAGATAACTATTAAACTACCAAAAAATATAACTAAAAATAGAATTAGTGAATACTTTTTTAACTTAAATAAAAAGGCAAAAGGAAAAGCTAAAAATGTAAAAATAGAGAGGGCTAACTTAGAGGATAGATTAAACTTTTATCAAAATATTAAAAGTGCTATAGAGAACTCTACCGATATTGACCAAATAGAGTTGCTATCTCCAAAACAGGCAAAATCAAAACAGAAAAAAGAGAAGATAAGTGTTGGTGAGCTATTCTGGATAGAGGGCTACAAAATAATGGTTGGTAGAAACTCTAAAGAGAATCAAGAGTTACTATCTATTGCAAAGAGTAATGATATATGGATGCACACAAGAGAGCTACCAGGCTCTCATGTAATAATTAAAACCGATAAACAAAACCTACCAGATAGTTTAATTCAATCTGCTGCAAAGCTATGTGTTGATTTTACTACGCAGATGGCAGGGAATTACAGTGTAGATTATACTAAACGAAAATTTGTAAAGATACAAGAGGGCTCTAGCGTAGAGTACGATAAGTATAAGACAATTTCTGTTCTTAAAGAGGGAGTAGAAATTAGAGTGTAAGCCACCCCTTTACAAACTCATCTCTTTTTCTCTTACTCCACTTTAATCTAGATGCTTTTGCAATAGATACAAAACTCTCTTTTGCTCTTTGTATATTATCATTAATAATTACATAGTCATACTCATCAATTGCTTTTATCTCATCTTTTGCATTTTGGACTCTTTTTTCAATAATATCACTATTATCACTGCCTCTACTATAGAGTCTACTCTCTAACTCTTTTAGTGTCGGTGGTGTAATAAATGCACTTACTACTCTATCGCCCATTGCCTCTTTTACAAGCCTATGACCTTGAACATCAATATCGAAAATAACTAATTTTCCTGCACTTAGAGCCTCTTTAACAGGCTTTAAAGATGTCCCATAGTAGTTATCATGCACCTTTGCATACTCTAAAAAATCACCATCATCAATACCTTTTTCAAACTCATCTTTAGATACAAAGTTATAATCTACACCATCTATTTCGCCATCTCTTGCTTCTCTAGTTGTTGTAGATACTGAGAAATAATACTCTCCTATCTCACTTGAAGCAGCATCTATAATTGTGCTTTTACCAGCACCACTTGGACCTGAAAGAACTAATATGGCACTACTCATTATCGCTACTTTTAAACTTAATTTTAATAGAGACTTTTGCACCCTTTAATAAATTTTTTAACTCTTTTTGATCTAGAGTAGATAGCTCAAAAAGCATCTCTTTTGCACCTTTACTCTTTAAGTTTAAACTCTCTTTCCTCTCTAGTAGATCAACAAAAGAGCTACTGTTTCTCACTTCATCTAAGCTCATTAACTCTTTTATTCTATCAATCTCAATCTTATTTAGAATATTTGTCTCTTTACTATTTTTAGAGCTCTCTTCTATATCTGTTAATATATCTTTTAACTCATTTGGCAAAAAGGGTTTTTGTATAGATATATCTACCCTATCTTCTAGATTAGAGTCTGAACCAATTAATACTAATTTAGTATAACTAAAATTATTGATAATTTCATCTACTACTTCATCTAAATCCGATAGAGAGTCATCTATAAAAATGGCACTATAACTATCTCCATCTACCTCATCTAATGAGCTAGCTTCACAAGTAGTAATATCTTTAAATACCATCTTTAAAAGCTCTTTAACTACAGTAGAGTAGCTTAACACTAAAATATTCATATATATGCCTTTAGTAATTGACCTCTTCTGTGAGTAGTATATCTAAGTCTATGTAGATCTTATAGAAAATATCTACTTAAATTTCTTACTACTTAATTAAAAGCCTATTTTTTTAATAAATTTTACAATAGTTAATATTAATATCTTTAGTTAAATTTTTAATTAATCAAAAAAAGTGTTAAAATGAGGGGTGGTACACTCTACAGGATTCGAACCTGTGACCTTCTGAACCGCAATCAGATGCTCTATCCAGCTGAGCTAAGAGTGCTAATAAATTTAGAGTAGAATATTACTCTAAACTTGCTTAATTACTATTTAAATAGATCTTCGAGAGCAGATGGATCTGTAGTTTTAGTTACATGCTCCTCTTGTGAGCTCTTAGTTGCTTGTGTTACACCATCGATATCATTAAGTTCTATTGTAAATTTAGTAAGCATAGATGCTAATCTAATATTTATTCCGCTCTTACCGATAGCTTTAGCCTTTTGATCACTAGTTACATCAACTACTGCTCTCTTATCTCTTTCTGTATTACTAACAATCTTTACTCTTTGCACAACAGCAGGAGATAGTGCTCTAGATATATATATCTCTGGTACTGCAGAGTATTCGATACAGTCTATATTCTCGCCACTTAAAGCTGAACTTACTGCATTTATTCTAACACCAGCAGTTCCAACTGTTGCACCTACTGCATCGATATTTACTCTATTTGTAGTTAAAGATACCTTTGCTCTCTCTCCTGGTATTCTTGCACTTGATACAATCTCTACATTGCCATCTTGTATCTCTGGTACTTCCCTCTCTAAAAGTGCTTCTAAAAATTTTGGTGATGTTCTTGTAAGCTCTAAAAACATTCCAAATTGTGGCTCAACTTTAACAAATTTAAGTAGTGCATTTAGAGCATCACCTTTTTTGAATTTTTCACCTTTAATACGATTTCTAAGTGTTAAAACTCCCTTTAACTCACCTATCTCTACATATGTATTGTCATCCTCATCTACTCTTGTAACAATACCATTTATTGTGCTACCTACTTTATCTTTATAGCTCTCAAACAGCTCTTTTTCTACATTTCTTTGCAGATGGTACTCTAACTCTTGATATAAGTTTGCAGAGCCAGTTCTACCATAATCTTCTAGCCTAAAGTCTAATCTTATCTCATCACCGATCTCTACTTCGCCATACTCTTTTGCCTCATCTATAGTTATATATACATCTGGTGTATCATATAATCTATCATCTCCATCGTCAACAACAGTCAATACTCTGTATATCTCTATCTTATCATTATCCAAGTCATCGATAACTTCAAATTTACACTCTCTTCCTTCTAATCGTTTTGCTGTATTTATCAGTGCCGATTTAAATGCATCTTTAGCACTTATAGTTGGTATTCCCTTATCTTGTGCAATCGCTTCTATTATAGTATTAACTTTTTCCATAAAATTCCTCTTTTTCAATCGCCAAATTAGATTAACAGTAAACTTTTTTAAGGGGATTGTTTAATTTGTAGATAAAAATTATAGCAAAAAGAAACTTAATTTTGCTATAATTGCAAAAAATAAGCAAAAGGCAAGAGTATGGAATTTATATTAGCAAAAAAATCAGCAACAGCTAAGAGCAAAAAGATAAAACTAGAAGATATAGAGTCTAATTTAGATAAACAAGAGTTCTACTATTTTGATAGAACTAACGAACATAAAAATTTAATATCTCTTAAAGAGTATTTTGAAGAGAAAGGGAAAAGTGTATTTTTAAAAGAGGCTAAGTATGGTCTTGGAGATTTAGACTACATCTACGAACTACATATTCTATAAATTAATATGAAAAAACTATTTATTGAGACTCTAGGTTGTGCAATGAATGTTCGCGATAGCGAGCATATGATTGCAGAGTTAAACCAAAAAGAGAGTTACGAATTAACAACAAATGCTGATGATGCCGACCTAATTATAATAAACACTTGTTCAGTTAGAGAGAAGCCTGTCTCTAAGCTATTCTCTGAGCTTGGACAGTTTAAAAAAGTTAGAAAAAGTGGTGCAAAAATTGGTGTAGCTGGGTGCACTGCTAGCCACTTAGGTGAAGATATTATAAAAAGAGCACCATATGTAGATTTTGTAATAGGTGCTAGAAATGTATCTAAAATTACAGAAGTTATAGATAAAAAGCACTCTATAGAGATAGATACATCTTACGATGAGAGTACTTATATGTTTGGTGAGTTTCGCTCAAACTCTCTTAAAGCTATGGTTAATATCTCTATTGGATGCGACAAACAGTGCTCTTTTTGTATAGTACCTATTACTCGTGGTGAAGAGATATCTATACCTAGTAATCTGATAGTTCAAGAGGTTAAAAAAGCTGTAGATAGTGGCGCGAAAGAGGTAACACTTTTAGGGCAGAATGTTAATAACTACGGTAGGCGCTTTAGTAGTAGCGATAGTGGAGCAAAAAACTTTACTGAGCTACTTAGAGAGGTTAGTAAAATAGATGGTTTAGAGAGAATTAGATTTAGCTCTCCACATCCACTACATATGGATAATGAGTTTCTAGAAGAGTTTGCTTCTAACCCAAAAATTTGTAAGCAGATTCATGTTCCACTACAAAGTGGTTCTACAAGATTACTAAAAGAGATGAAGCGTGGCTACACTAAAGAGTGGTTTTTAGATAGATGTGAAAAAATTAAAAAGCTAGTTCCAAATGTTGCAATATCTACAGATATTATAGTTGGATTTCCAGGTGAGAGTGAAGAGGATTTTGAAGATACTCTTGATGTACTAGAGAGAGTTCGTTTTGATGCACTATTCTCTTTTAAATACTCAGCTAGACCACACACTGCTGCAGCAGAGTATATAGAGCAAGTAGATGCAGCAGTTGCATCTAAAAGATTACAAAAGTTACAAGCAAGACACAAAGAGATACAAAAAGAGATTATGGATGCTCAAATTGGTAGCAGTGTAGAAGTTCTTTTCGAAGAGCTTAAAAGCGATGGTAAAGTAGCAGGTAGAAGTGATGAGGGCAGATTAATCATGGTAGATGGTAGCGAAGAGCTACTTGATAAAATATTAAATGTAAAAATTATAAAAGCAAATATTACAGTACTACATGGAGTTATTTAGCTAATGCAGCTAAGTAGCTATCTTCCTAAATTTTTAGATTATCTAAACGAAATAAGAGGCTACAGCCCACAAACTATAAAAACATATAAAATAGCACTCGTACTACTTATAGATAATCATGAAATTGAGAAAACAAAAGATACTATTATAGTTAATATAATGCCTCTTAGGTTAAAACTATCTAAGCACTCTAAACGAGCAATATCTACCAAACTTAGTGCTATACGATCTTTTATAAAGTATATTAAGAGTATTCATAATATCGATATTAGTCTAAAAAGTGCACAAAGTATTAAAGTACCAAAGACCCTACCAAAGCCCCTAAAACAAAATGATATTTTGACTATTTTAAGTAGTGCTTCGGTAGAGGATAGATTAATTATTAAGATGCTATACGCTCTAGGTATAAGAGTTAGTGAACTATCGAACCTAAAGCTTAAAGATATATCTAGTGGCTGGATTAGAGTAGAGGGTAAAGGTTCAAAGTTTAGAGAAATTCCAATAGTTCTAAGTCTACAAAATGATATAGTTAGTTATATCGAAGAGTACTCTCCAAAAGTATATCTGCTAGAGAAAGAGAGTAAACATTTAAGTGATGCTCAAATTAGATATAGAGTATCAAAACTATTTAAAGCAATAGGTGTAAAAGCTACACCTCATCAGCTTAGGCACTCTTTTGCTAGTGACTTGCTTCAAGAGGGAGCTAGAATCTCGGATGTTAGTGAACTTTTAGGACATAGCTCTATGGCAACAACCCAAATATATACAAAACTAACCAACTCTACAAAACTAAAAAACTACCTAAAAGCCCATCCACTCAAATAGAGCAATTTGATGGCTTAGTAAAGCTATTTTCATATCCACAGTTATTACATCTGTAGGTTAAAAGTTTAGGTGAACAACCAGTACCTCGTATATCTACCAACTCTACACTCTTTTGCCGACACTTAGGGCAAAACCCCTCCTCTACCTTATCAAACTCTTGATTCTTCTCTCTTAAATAAAAACTATAACCAACTACAGAAGAGACCAAAATAAAAACTATGAAAAATATTGTAAAAATATCTATGGTAAGCTCCTTTATTACTCTAGTTAACTACTAGATAACTCTTTAATTTTCTCAACTACAGAGCTTATTATCCAATCTGGAGTAGATGCTCCTGCTGTTACTCCACAATGCTTTTTATCTTTAAACCACTCTTTTTTCAATTCTCTCTCATTTTCAATATGATAACAATCTTCTAGTTTAGATTTACAAATAGAGTGTAACTGCTTAGTATTAGATGAGTTTTTACCACCTATTACAACCATTACATCTACCTTTTTTGCTAACTCATCTGTTGCATCTTGGTTTTCGAAGGTTGCATTACAAATTGTATTAAAAACTCTAAGTTCTGCAACTCTAACAACTAAAGATGCTGCAATCTCTTGGTACTTTTGTGGCTTTCTTGTTGTTTGAGCTACTAAAGCCACTTTAACACCTAGTGGTAAACCTACTAGTTCGCTCTCGTCTAATACAATAAAAGTTCTCTCTTTATCTACCGAGTAACTAGCAACTCCCTCTATCTCTGGATGATTTTTATCGCCAAAAATTACTATTGTATAGCCATCTTTACTCATCTTCTCTACAATTTGTTGTGGTGTTGTAACATAGGGGCAAGTTGCATTTATTACTTTTTTAGAGTCTTTTTTTAGAGTCTTTAATCTCTCTTTTGTAATTCCATGTGTTCTTATTATTAGAGTATCGTGCTCTAGTGCTTTATCTACACTATCTACTAAATCAACATTATAATCTTTTTTTAATCTATCTATCTCATCTTGATTATGTATTATTGGTCCAAAAGTAGCACTATTTGGGTGCTCTTCGGCTATATCTATAGCTCTTTTTACTCCATAACAAAAACCGTAAGATTTAGCTAGTTCTATCTTCAAACTCTACTCCTACTATTCTACTCAATATTTCAAAGAAGTTAGGGAAAGATGTATCTATGCACTCAATATCTTCTATCTCCATACCACACAACAAACCTGCTACTGCAAAACTCATAGCAACTCTATGGTCTCCATGACTATCAATAGTTGCACTTTTTAGAGTGCCTCCTATTATCTCATAGCCATCTTCAGACTCTTTACACTCAACACCACAAAGTTTTAAAGAGTTAATTACAGAGCTTATTCTATCACTCTCTTTTACTCTAAGCTCTTTAGCATTTTTAACAACACTTACCCCATTGGCAACTGCCATAGCAATTGATAGTGCAGGAAGTTCATCTATAAGCCATGCAATATTAGAGCTTACCTCAACAGCTTTAAGTTCGCCACTACTTACTACTATGTCGCCTATTGGTTCATATATATTCTCTTTCTCTAAAAACTCAACATTAGCACCCATCTTTTGAAGGATCTTATATGCTTCTACTCGTGTTGGATTTAGAGTGACATCTTTAATTACAACTTTTGAATCATTAGTAATTGCAGCTGCTACTGCAAAGAAAAAACCACTAGATGGGTCAGCAGGTACTCTAATATCTAAAGGTTTTAGTGGCTCTTTTAGTGGCTCTATCTCTATCCAGTTTTCACCATTAAGCTCTACCTCTTTAACAGTAGCTCCCATTCCACTAAGCATTCGCTCTGTGTGGTCACGACTAAGAAGGCTCTCTTTGTAGTAGCTCTTATCATCGCCATTTAGTGCTGCTAATATTAGTGCCGATTTCACTTGAGCAGAGTCAATTGGAGAGCTATATTTAAATGCTTTTAATTTTGCACCTCTAATATGTAACGGAGCTTTATTCCCCTGCTCTCTCCCATCTATTTTTGCACCTATCTCTTTTAATGGTTTTACTACTCTTGCCATTGGACGAGACCTTAAATACTTATCGCCAGTTAAAATAAAGCTTCCATCAACCCCACTAAGCAGTCCACAATATAGTCTTATACCTGTTCCAGCATTACCACAATCTAATATCTCAAATGGCTCCGATAATACTTTTGGAGGGATTATTGTAATCTCTCTTTGGTTATCTTCTACCTTTGCACCTAATAGCTTTGCTATCTCTAAAGAGGCAAGTGTATCTTCGGCTCTTAAAAAGTTTCTAACTTTAGATGGTTTATCACTAAGCAAAGAGAACATTGCAGATCTATGAGATATAGATTTATCTGCTGCAATCTCATTTAAATCTAAATCAAATTTACCATCTACTTTAGCTACTTTTGCACTTTTCATCTAAGTTCTGCTCCAAGCTCTTTAGTAAGTTTAGATAATACCTTATCCATTACAGACTCTATCTCTGCATCACTTAATGTTTTACTATCTGATTGCATTGTAAATCTAATAGTTAAACTCTTCTTATCTTTTAAGCTATCATCACTATATATATCGAGTGGATAGAAGTCTCTTAGTAGCTCTTCGCTATCTTTAATATCTTGTAAAACTTTAGCTACATTATAAAAACTTAAACTAGAGTCTACAACAATCGATAGATCTTTATTAACAGCTTGAAAATTAGATAATGCTTTTACATTTATATGTTTTGGTAAAAGTGCTTCTAAATCTAACTCTGCTATAAATGTATCTTTAAGATTAAACTCTTTAGCAACTACTGGATGTAGTTTAGATAAAAAGCCTATCTCTTTATTATCTTTAATAACTAAAGCACTTATATATGGGTGCATAAGTCCATTTTTAGCTTTAGACTCTACTAAATTAAACTCTCCTATAACTCCACCAATCATAGTTACAAAATCGTTAATCTCAACCATTTTAGGCTTTGCACTATTTAAAATAGATGCTCGTTCATACTCTCCACTAAAAATAAATGCTACTACATCTCTTTGCTCTCTGTTAGAGTTAAAAATAGTACCCTCTTCAAATAGTGCAATACTCTTTTTGCCATATTTACTATTTCTGTTTGCCGACTCTAATAGGTTTACTAAAATTGTACTTCTTAGGGTATTTAACTCTTTAACAATTGGATTTAGTAACTCTTTATCCTCTTTTAAGATATCGAATTGATACTTACTTAAAAGATCTTTATTTGCAAAAATATAAGTAAGAGCTTCATAAAAACCACTACCAACAGCTCTTTGTCTTAAATCTCTAAGATCTTTATATCTATTGTGTGTTGCATTAATTCTATTTTTTTCTGTTAAAATTGATGGTTTAGCTTTTATGTTATCTATTCCATAAATTCTCATAATCTCTTCTGCTAAATCTTGATTATTTTTAATATCATGTGCATGTAGAGGTATCTCTACTCCAAAAGAGTCACTATCTATTTTAACTAAGTTAAAGCCTAGAGATTTAAGTATATCTACAATCTCACTACTTTTAAGTTCGTTACCAATTATAGCTATTAAGTCAGATATCTTTATAGCTAACTTTCTTCTAGTTGGTTTATCTCCTGCATATACTTCGCCATTAGAGAACTCTACGATACTTTTGCTACTGCAGATACTCTTTTGAAGCGCATCCATACCAAAATTCAAATCTGGTTCGCTTCCTCTAGAGCTATAGTAGTATAGATCATCGCTATCTAGCTTTTTATCAGATACAATATCTACAACTAACTCTGGGTTGATATAGCTAGACTCTAGTAGAACTCTTTGGCTCTCATCTGTTGCTCTAAACTTGCTATTTTGATTAACACCTATGGTACTTAACTCCATATTGTTACTTAAAACTACAATTTTACCTTCTACCTCTTTAATCGATAGGGTTGCTTTTCCATCTAGTGCAATTTTATCAAAATCGTATGCTCTATTTATACAACCACTAGAGTGTCTAGCATATTTAAGTAGAGTATCGATTGTATCTTTAGTATCTGTATTTGTAAATGCTAAACGTAATCTTTGTAAAAAATTACTCTTAAGTTCATCTATTTTACATACTGTGTACTCTAAAGATAGTTCACTAGATACACTCATATCTACATGAAGCCCCTTTGCCACACCAATAGTTGTTCGTCTTTTTGGCTCAAAGTTTAGCTCTTTTATATCTTTGTTGAATGCTGCTGCTAAATCTCTAGCTACACCATGTATATTTTGGCAATCACCTCTATTTGCAGTAAGTTCTAACTCTATTACAGTATCTGCAAATGATTTATACTCATTTAGCTCTCTACCAACTACAAGTTCACCTATACTATCATCTAGTATCATAATACCATCTTCTAACTCTGGTAATCCAAGTTCTGTACTAGAGCAGACCATACCTAAAGACTCAACTCCTCTAAGTTTTGCCTTTTTAATCTTAAAATTACCAGGTAGTACAGATCCAACAGTCGCAACTGCAACATATTGAGCATTAACTACATTACTAGCACCACAAACTATCTGTACTACTTCGTTACCAACATCTATTTGGCAAATATTTAGTTTGTCTGCATCTGGATGTTTAGAGCAACTCTTTATCTCTCCTACTACAACTTTACTTGGTATTGTAATCTCTTCAAAAGAGTCAACCTCTAAGCCTATCTCATTAAATCTCTTATTTAGTGTATCGTTGTCGATATCACTAATATCAATATACTCTTGTAACCAACTTCTAGTAACTATCATTTAAACTGCTCCAATAGACGAATATCTCCTTCGAAAAGAGTTCTTAAATCTGGTATTTTATGTAGTAACATTGCAAATCTCTCTACACCTATACCAAATGCATATCCACTTACATTCTCATATCCAACTGCTTTAAATACATTAGAATCTACAACACCGCTACCTAAAACTTCTAACCAGCCTGTATGAGAACATACTCTACACCCGTCACCATCACAAAATACACAGCTAATATCTACCTCTGTACTTGGCTCCGTAAAAGGGAAAAAACTTGGTCTAAATCTAACTTCTACATCTCCAAACATATAGTGTAAAAAGTCTGTTAGAATAGCTTTTAAGTTAGCAAAAGATACAACTCCACTCTTATCAACTACAAGTCCCTCTACTTGGTGGAACATTGGAGTGTGTGTTAGGTCGTAATCTCTTCTAAATACAGCGCCAGGTGCTATCATTCTAATTGGGATATCACTATTTAACATTGTTCTAACCTGAACAGGCGATGTATGGGTTCTAAGTAGATTTTTATCTGCAAAAAAGAATGTATCTTGCATCTCTCTTGCTGGATGGTTCTTTGGCAAGTTTAGTGCTTCAAAGTTATTAAAGTCATTCTCTACTAAGGGTCCACTCTCTACTGCAAAGTTTAAAGATACAAAGTAGTCTATAATCTTATCCATTGTATCTTTTACAGGGTGGATTGCCCCCTTTGTCTGCTCATATCCATAAAGAGATACATCTAAAGCTTCACTCTTTAGCTGCTGCTCTAAAGCTTGACTTTCAAGTGTAGATTTTTTAGCTTCAAAAATCTCCATAAGTGCAGATTTTTTATCATTTAAATTTTTAGCAAAATCCTTTTTTTCTGCAGGTGGAACACTCTTTAACTTTCCAAACTCTGCAGCTAAAATACCTTTTTTACCAAAAATTTCAACCCTTATACTCTCTAGCTCATCTAAATTGGTACAATTTTCTATTTTTATGCTTAACTCTTCCAATTTGACCTCTTTTAAATTTTATTGCGTAATTGTATCTAAAAGCGCTTTAATATGCTATAATGATAACCATATTTTAATTTAGATGGAGTTTTATATGTGTATTTTTTGCAAAATTATAGATGGTGAGATACCAAGTAATAAAATTTTAGAAGATGACAACTTCTTAGCATTTCATGACATTAATCCAGCAGCACCTGTCCATGTGCTTGTAATCCCAAAAGAGCATGTAGTATCTTTTAATGATGTTAGTAGTGAAATTATGGGTAACATGAGTAAATTTATTCAAGAAGTAGCTAATAAAATGGGCTTAAACGAAAATGGATACCGCTTAATTACAAATATTGGAGACGATGGTGGACAAGAGGTAAAACACCTACACTTTCATATCTTAGGTGGTGGTAAGCTTATATGGAATCATTACGAGCAAAACGATCCTCACAAAAGTATATAAGGAGAGATAGATGGCAAGTGCATTAGTTCTTTTAGTTGAAGGTTTCGAAGAGATAGAAGCAGTTACAATTATAGATATTCTTAGACGCGGTGGTATCGAGACACAAACTGCCTACCTTACTGGTGAGTTTACAACAAACTTGGTTGTTGGAGCAAATGGTATTACAGTAGAAGCAGATATCGCAATAAACAGTGCTGTTTGTGATGAGTACGACATTATAGTTCTTCCAGGTGGTTGGGGTGGTACAAACCACTTAGCAGAGAACAAGCTATCACAAAATTTAATCAAAGAGTTTAAAAGCGAAGATAAATGGGTAGCAGCAATGTGTGCAGCACCATACGCTTTACATGTTGCAGGAGTATTGAGCAAAAAATATACTTGTTACCCAAGTGTAGAAGATAAGATTCGTCCAGAAGATAGAAGCGATGATTTAGTAGTTGTAGAAGATAGAGTAATTACATCACAAGGACCTGCCACTGCGATATGTTTTGCCTTAGAGATAGTTAGACAACTAGTTGGGCAAGAGAGCTTTAACCAAGTAAAAAGTGGCACACTAGCTAGCTACTGCCAAGAGTAGCTTTAGGCTACTTAACTTTTATGATAGATAATAGTATACCGATATCTAAAAATACCCCATTAGATGTAACAATATCTAATATGAAAAGCTCTTTAAAAAAGCTTAATATAGAACTTATATATCAAAAAGAGCACAATCCAACAGAAAATACATATTGGATAAATATAGCTTATAAAAATGCTCCTAATGAGTTATACTCTAATGGCAAAGGGGTATCAGCTAAAGCCGCATTAGCAAGTGCTTTAGGTGAATTTATAGAGAGGCTTCAGACAAACAACTACTTTAGTGAATTTTATCTACCTAGCAATATATATACATCAGATCAGAAACTATTTAGCTTAAGTGATGATATTTTAGATAGTACTTTAAGCGCTATCTACAATCGAGATCAACTTTTAGAAAATAGAGATTTAATAGATTTTAATAGTAGCTATAGTGACAAAGTAGTATCACTGCCATTTAAAAATATAAGTAGTAACAAAACTCACTATTTCCCTCTCAATATTCTACACAATCTCTATGTTAGTAATGGTTTAGCAACTGGTAACACATTGCAAGAGGCAAAAATACAAGCACTTAGCGAAATTTACGAAAGATATGTAAAACTAGAGGTAATCAAAAATGGTTACTCTTTGCCACTAATTCCTAAAGAGATTTTAATAGAATATAAAAAACTAAGCGAAGATATTAAAGAGCTAGAGTCTTTAGGTTACTATATAGAAGTTTACGATGCCTCTTTAGGTGGTAGATTTCCTGTAACAGCTATATCTATAATAAACCCTAAAAATGCAACAATTTTTCTCTCTTTTGGTTCTCATCCAATACTAGAAGTCTCTTTAGAGCGTACATTTACAGAACTTATGCAAGGGAGATCTGTAGATAGTTTAGATAACTTTCAACAAGTAACTTTTAATAGTGACTTAGTAGAGAACAGCTCAAATTTAGAGTCTCATTTTATAGACTCTAATGGAGTAATTAGTGCAACATTTTTAACTATTAATAAAAGCTTTGAGTATAAAACATGGAGATACAACGGCAGTAGTCAAGAAGATGAGTACAACTTTTTAGTAGATATTGCTAAAAGGGAGAAAAAGGATATATACTACAAAGAGCACAACTATTTAGACTTTAGCTCAGTACAAATTGTAATACCAACACTATCTGAAATATACCCTATAGATGATCTAATATACAATAATAGAGCCGATTCAAAGTATATAAGAGAGTATATTTTAAATATAGAGAGACTAAATAAAAATGAGATAACAGATCTGCTAGAGAGTATAGATAGTTTAGATGATTCAATAGATATCGGTAGATATATAGGTGTAATATTTAAAAAACCATTTACAAATGCCGAGTTAAAAGCCCAACTATACCTAATACTAAAAGAGTATGAAGAGGTAAGCTATCTACTAGAAGAGTCAAAAAATCCAACCTACCATCTAGTAGCTCTAATATGCACAATCTTTCAAAACAGAGTAAATATTGATAAGTATATTAACTCTTTTAAGAGACTATATAGTGCAAAAAGAGTTACTGATGCGATAGATATTTTTAACTCTAAAAAAGCCCTAATAGATAGCAGCTTCTCTCAAGAGTATAAAGATATACTAGATCTATATGAAAAGAGTATTAAGTTAAGATAGTAAATACTACTTAGCTTGCTCTTGTGCCTTTTTAAGTTTATCTAGCCTTGCATTTAATTTAACTACCTCTTCTTTCATAATCTCTAGTAGTATATCTGTTGGTTGTACAAAATCTATAACAAAAACTGCCATTGGGTCGTTAAAATCTGCATCTGATACTTTTGTAAGCTTATTAAAAAAGTCATCAAAACTATAACCTGTTCCTACAGCAGCTGCATGAACCAACATAGCATCTTTAACTTCACTATTTGTAATTGTAAAGTTAAGTGCTAAAAACAACTCTTGAGCAGCATTTGTATCGTTACTGCTATATCTCTCTATAGCATGTTCATAGATAGCTCTCGCTACTGCCCACTCTTCTGGGTTACTTAAATCTAAATTTTTAGCCTCTGCAATCTTACTAGATAGTATATTAAATGCACTTCCAACTGCTCTTTGAAAGAGTTCATTAATCTCATCTTCACTAGCTTCAATTGCTAATTTAGCATCTATAAGTTGATACAATTTTGCTAAAGAGTCGCTATTGGCAACCTCATCTTCTAACTTTTTTAAATTCTCTAAAAATTCAGGGTCTTTTTTTAATGCCTCTATATCTACACTATCCACTACTTCTCCTTTAAAAACTTTTTTATTCTACTTAATGCATCTTTGATTACTTCTGGTTTATGTACTAATGCTAATCTCCAAAAGCCTTCTCCTTCACCATCTCTACCTAAAAACTCACCTGGAAGTACCTTCACGCTATACTTTTCATAAAGCTCTTTTGCTTTTTGCACTGCATCTTTAACCTCTAGCCAGACATAAAATGTTGCTTCAGGAGTATCACTACCTAAAATCTCACTTGACAACTCTAGGTTTTGTTTATAAACATCTCTAAATGGCTCTACATGTTTATCATCACTCCAAGCGGCAGCGGCAGCTAATTGTAGTGGTAGTGGTGAAGCACAACCAACATATGTTCTATATCTCATGTAACTCTTAAGTATATCTTTATCTCCAGCAATAAAACCACTTCTAAGCCCTGGTGCTGAGCTTCTCTTAGAGATAGAGTTAAGAGTTAAGATATTTTTAAATTCACTATTACCAACCTCTACAGAGGCATTTAAAATAGACTCTATTGGATCATTTGTATATATATCTATATAGCACTCATCATTAATTAATAAAAAATCTAACTCTAAAGCTAACTCAACCCATCTTTTTAGCTCATCTTTACTCATTACAGATGCTGTAGGATTACTTGGTGTATTTAAGATTACTAGATCTACATCTCTTAAGAGATCTTTATCTATTATAGGTTTAAAACCATTATTTTTATCTAAATTTAAATATACAACATCTGCACTACTAGCAATTGCAGAGCCCTCATATATCTGATAAAATGGATTAACAAATGCCATTTTTGGAGACTCTTTACTGCTTAAATAAAATTGTGGAAAATTAAACAATACCTCCCTCGTCCCAAAGGTAGGTATAATCTGTTCTACTCTTAAATCTAAATTAAACCTTCTCTTCAAATAGCTAAGTTGAGACTCTTTAAGCTCCAACTCTCCACTACTCTTTGGATATTTATTTAGCTTATCTATAGACTCTATTAAAGCATCTTTAATAAACTTAGGTGTATCAAACTGTGGCTCTCCTATAGTTAATGCTATTTCACTGTAACTACTATTAGGTGTAGTATCTGCTAAGAGCTCATTTAATCTCTCAAATGGATATTTTTTAAACTTCATATATAACCTTTAGTGTCTAACTAACCAAGTAATAATCTTATTTTGAATATCTCTGCCTAGCCATATTTTTGCGCCATTATAAAATATTACACAGTTGTATAAATTGCCATTTAACGATTTAACAAAACCTGCAATATTTTTAGCTTTTTTTAGTGTACCTGTTTTCATAAATGCTCTCTTCTTAACTATTGAATGAGCAAATCTCTTTTTAAGTGTGCCATCTACTCCAGCAATAGATAGCGAATTAATCCAACTATTTCCGAAATCTCTATATGCTGAGTCTAAAACCTTTGCTGCACTAACAGCACTCAGCCTAGAGTCACGAGATAGTCCACAACCATTTACAATAAAATCGTTACTCTCTAAAACACCTTTACTACCTAGCAACTCTTTAATTGCCCTTCTAGATTTAGCCAATGTTGCAGGGTAACCATACTTTTTTGCACCTAGTATCAAAAATAGATGTCTTGCATATAGATTATTACTCTTTTTAAGAGTCTTTGCAACAATTTTTATTAAAGGCTTTGAGTAGTGTGTAAATAGGAGTTTTGCATTTTTAGGGGTAACACCTAATTTTAAACCACCATTAAATGATACACCACTCTTTTGTAGATAGTAACTAAATGATGAGTAGAAACTCTTATATGGATAGCTTAAGACTCTATTTAAAATAATTGGTTTACAGCTTTTTGCAATAGATCCACCAATAGATAGACCAACTTCAGAGCCCTCTTTTAAAAATTTAATTTTAGGCCACGAATGAGAACCTCTACAGCTTCCATTTACAACTTTTAATTTATTTATCAATTTATAACTTTTGTCACCATAACTTCTTTGAATTACGGCACCAGACCCTTTTGGAGATATAACTAATCTATTTAAGTGATCATTAAACATTAGTGCATCTGGCATTGCATTATATTCGCTAACAAAGTTTTTATCAAAACCAGAGCTTATTCTTACACTATTTTTAAAAAAACTTCTATCAATTAAGATAGAACCCTTTATCTCTCTAATTCCATAACCTCTCAATCTCTTAGAGAAGCCTTTAACATCGCTAGCATTTAACGTAGGATCACCATAAGCTTTAACAACTATATTACCATCTAATACACCACCTTTTATGCTACCTGTATAGTATATCTGTGTTGGCCATTTAAAATCTTTACCAAACTCTAAAAGTACTGCATAAGCAGTAGCAATCTTAGCAACTGAGGCTGGTACTCTATACTTATATGGATTTAAAGATGCAATTATAGATCCATCTCTCTTATTTGTAATTAATATGCTAAGTTTGGACCTATCTATCTTATCTTTTGTAATCATACTATTTAGATCGGCTGGAAGCGTAGCGTGTAGTGTAGCAACTAATAGTAGATATATAAATATAGTTTTTTTAATCATTTTTTACTCCAAAGTTGCTTAAGCTTTAGCTTAAACAACACCTTGCTCAAATTGGTTTCTTAACTTCTCTTTCTCTATCTCTCTTCTCTTCTTATCTGCCTCTTTATTTTTAAACTCTTTAACATCAAAACCTAACCACATCAATACAGGAGAAGCTATAAATATAGAAGAGTATGTACCAACAATTACACCAACTAAAAGTGTAAAACTAAACCCTTTTAATATCTCTCCACCAAATAGATATAGAACTAAAACAACAAAGAAAGTTGTTAGCGATGTAAGGGTAGTTCTAGATAGTGTTCTAGTAACTGATTCATCTATAATAGCACCTAAAACAACACTTTTAAGCTTCTGAAGACCCTCTCTAATTCTATCAAATACAATAATTGTATCGTTAAGAGAGTATCCTAAAATTGTCAAAATTGCTGCTAATATATCTAGATTAAATGGTACACCAAATAGTGCGATAGCTCCTAATGCAATTGAGACATCATGCACTAAAGCAACTACAGAAGCAAAAGCAAATCTCCACTCAAATCTAAATGTAAGGTAGAGCAAAATACCTATAATTGCAAATAGTGTCGCTTTTAAACCTTTTTCTCTAAGCTCTCCACCAATTTTAGGACCAACCATATCTACACGGCGAATCTCAAAATTACCACTACTTTTTAGTATCTCTCTAACTTCATCACCTGTATCTTTACCAACAACTTTAGAGGTGCTTTTTATTCTAATAACAATCTCTTGATTGCTACCAAAATATGTTACTGATGCACCTTTATACTTTTGAGTTTTACTAAGTATATCTCTAATCTCTTTTAGTGGTGCATCTTTTTCATACTTAACTTGAATTAAAGTACCACCAGCAAAGTCGATACCGTAATTAAAGCCTTTAGTAAATATTAGACCCCAAGAGAGTAGTATAACCACTATAGATAATAGAGCAAAATATTTAGCCTTATCCATTAACTTTATTGGACCTTTGTATTTAAATAATTCCATTATTTTACCCCCTTAATTCCAAACCAAAAGCCCAATTTATCTTTTTTAATCTTTGGTAGTAACATCTGATACAATCCATGTGTACCTAAAATTGCAGTTAACATAGATGCTAAAATACCTATTGTCATTGTTACTGCAAACCCTTTAATTGGTCCTGTACCATAAAAGAAGAGTAGAGTAGAAGCAATTAACGTAGTTACATTGGCATCCCAAATTGCTGTAAATGCGTTAGAGTAGCCATCTTCAATTGCTTTTGCTACTGATTTACCTTCGCTTAAGAGCTCTCTTATTCTCTCATTAATAATTACATTGGCGTCAACTGCCATACCAACAGTTAGTACAATACCTGCCATACCAGGCAGAGTTAATGTAGCACCAAAGAGGCTCATAATTGCAATTATCAAAAATAGGTTTCCAATAAGTGCAACATCTGCAATCAATCCTGCAGCTCCATAATATAAAATCATAAATATAAATACTAGTATGAATCCACCAATTAATGCAATTGAACTAGCTATAATGCTATCTTTACCAAGACTAGGTCCTACACTTCTTTTCTCCATTACAAAGACAGGTGCAAGTAGTGCCCCACTTCTTAAAGCAATTGCAATATCATTTGCTTCATTAATTGTAAAACCTCCACTTATCTGCCCACGACCACCACCAATTCTCTCTTTAATGTGTGGAGCTGAATATACTTGGTTATCTAAGACAATAGCTAGCCTTGCATCGTTAGGTGCTGCTTTCTCTGTGAATTTAGCAAAAATTTTAGAGCCCTGACCATTTAAAACAAATGTAATAATTGGATTACCATTCTGATCATATATTGCTTTAGCATCAGTAATCATTGCACCATCTAAAATTGGTATTTCACGTAGTAGGTACTTAATTTGAGGGTTTTTCACATCTTTTAAGATAACATCTCCATACTTCTTAGCTTCTGCTTCGCTCATATCGTTTACATGGTCTGCTCTATCTTCATCTACAGCCATCTGAACTAGGTGAGCTTGCTTAGCAATTAGATCTCTAATTCTTTGCTCATCTTGTGCACTCTTAATACCTGGAACTTCAACTAAAATTTTATCTTTACCTTGCTTAGCAACTGTAGGTTCTGCTAATCCAAATTGATTTAGACGATTTCTAATTGTCTCAACTGCTTGATCAATTGCTCTAAGTCTAATCTTCTCTAACTCTTTTGAAGGTAATATTATAGAGATTCTATTTTTATTTGTCTCAACTTGTGCCTCTTTAAGAAGAACTTTAATTGCAGCAACTGCAATTTGTAAATCATCTTCATCTACTACTTCAAAAGATGCTCTATCCTCTTCAATTTCTATAGCATCAATAACAATATCTTTTTTATCTAGTGCAAACTTTGCAGTAGATAGAGTCGATTTTAAAGATGACTTTATAGCCTCTTCACTCTTAATACCAAGAAGCATATGTAGTCCACCTTGTAAATCTAGACCTAGTGTTATTTTTTTACCACTATCGCTTTGTACTAAACTTGGTATAGAGAATACAACCCCAAAAATTAGGGCTAAAATAAATATTACTACTCTATAATTTAACTTTCCCATCTCTACACCAAGTTAATCTAATTTTTTAGATACAAAAGAACGATCTAGTTTAACTATGGTTTCATCATTTAATTTTACCTTAAAAAACTCATCTTCTGTTTTAACTACTTCTACTATTAAGCCACCATTTGTTACTATTTTATCACCTTTTGATAGTGATTCTAGCATCGATGCATGCTCTTTTTGAGCTTTCTGCTGTGGTCTAATAATTAAAAAGTAAAATATAGCAAAAAGTGCTATAATTGGAAAAAATTGCATAATCTGTTGTGACATAAAGGTCCTTTATATGAAAATTAAAAAATATTTTACCACCAACCATATAATAGAAGGCTTGGGTTTAGCTATATTACTCTCAGCTTTTATATATATTGAACATTTTTCTCTTTTAAGTGGTTATGCACAAGTGATATTTAACACAATTACTATAACTTATGGTATCTATAGAGTTATTATTGCTAAAATAGAGGTTTGGTTTTTTATAGGCTTTTTTATATCTATATTTTGGTTATGGTGGATGTCAATTAGCTTTATTTACTATAATCAACCCTACCTTGTACCAGTTGTAATTGCACTAATTGGTATAATTTTTGGAGTACTGTTTTTAACATTTGCATATATATCTAAAAACTTAGCTAAGAGAGTAGAGAGATATTTTTTAGCAATATATTGGGAGAGAAGTCGAATAGTTTTTAATGCGATCTCTATAGTAATTATTGAGCAAATTGAACCATTTGGTTTTAATTGGCTAAAAATAGAGTATGGATATACTAACTCTATATTTAGCTCTGAGACATATGCCTTTATTTTAATTGTTTTAGTATTAGCAAGTTTTGCACTATTTAAGAAGATATATATCTTACTAATTTTAACTTTGGCTATAAGTTTTAATAGCCCAATAGAACTAAAACCAAGTGCGCTTCGAGATATAGAACTTGTCTCTACAGATATTGATGTTAGAGAGAAGTGGAGAGCTGAAAATAGAGATAAATATACAAATCTTGCACTATTAAAAATTGATAAAGCTATTAGAAAAGGTAAAAAATTAATTATTTTACCAGAGTCTCTATTACCATATTTTTTAAATATAGAGCAGAGTAGGCTAAAGCCACTGTTAGAGCGTTCTAAAGAGATAACAATTATTATTGGTGCACTATATTACAAAGGTAAAAACAACTTTAGAAACTCTGCATATATTATAAAAAATGGCAACTATAAAGTTGCAAATAAAGTTGTTTTAGTACCCTTTGGTGAAGCAAATCCACTACCAGATTTCTTAAGCTCTATTGTTAATAAGATATTTTTTGATGGTGCTGTAGATTACAAAGCAGATAGTAACTATACTACAATTAATGTATTGAATAGAGATATAAAAGTAGCAATATGCTATGAAGGAACTGCTAAAAATACATATAAAGATTACCCTAAACATCTTATCCTAATTAGTAACGATGCATGGTTTAAGCCATCAATTGAGCATACTCTACAAAAGATTATTATAATGTATTTTTCAAAAAGGTATGGCACAACTATATATCACTCTATTAATGGCTCTAAAGCATATATTATTATGCCACACTCACAAGGTTAAAGATGAAAAAAGCTCCTAAAGTACTAAAGTGGTACCAATATATATCAAAACTTACACCCCCTAGTTGTCGCTACTATCCAACTTGCTCTGAGTATGCAAAATGGTTATATGAAAATAGTAATTTTATCTCTGCTACAGCAAAGAGTGCTCTAAGAGTACTTAGGTGTAATCAACTCTTTATTGGTGGAGTTGATTATCCTAGTGTATCTTACAAAAGTCCATCTCTGCTATCTTTAAAAAATTTATACTATAAAAGAGTTAATATAGAGTATTGGTTTATTTTTAATGGTAAAGATTACTATATTTTAAAAGATTTTAGGGCTATGAATATAGATTAAATTATTGATCTATAGATACTCTCTATACTCTCTTTATATTCTATATTTAGTTGTGATTTATTAAAAGTAACTTGTCGTTTAGCTAAGCGCATTGTATTTGTAATTATTTTACTCTCTAACTCACTTATATTTAATTTACCATCAAAGTAATCTAAAACTTCTACTACTCCAATTGCACCCATTGCTTGGATTGCCCTTGTATATTTATGCTCTAAGTAACTAACCTCATCTATTAAGCCCATAGATATCATCTTTTTAGTTCTTAACTTAACTCTATCTCTTAAAGTCTCTCTATCTACTGCAATTTCGTAAATATCTAAATCTTTAGCTATTGGTACTGGTAGATTATTTCTGAAATATTTAGATGGGATTTCACGAGTTATAATATAGATATTTAATGCTTTTTCTAATCTATATATATCATTTGGCTTAATTCTCTTAGAGTATTCAAGATCTATTTGCTGCAGATATCTATATGCTTTATCTTTATCTTCTAATATCTCTTTGAGAAGTTTTTTTTGATCTATTGTAGCTACAGGTAAGTGGCTAATACCTTGTGTTAAAGCCTTTATATAAAAGCTTGTACCACCAACTATTATAAGTTTTTTATTATGCTCTTGAGCATAGTTGAGTGCTCTATTATATTCAGATATAAACTTTATAACATCAAAGTTTTCATTAGGTTCTACAATATCTATTCCAAAGTGTAAAATGCCATCTTGCTCATCTTTTGTAGGCTTAGCCGAAGCTATATCAATCTCTTTATATATACTTAAAGAGTCAGCCGATAAAATTATTGCATCTAGCTCTTTTGCTAATTTTATAGCTAAATTACTCTTTCCTGATGCGGTTGGTCCAATTATTGCAAAAATATTTTTCATAAAAGATATTTTATCCAAAATTTTGCTAAAATTACACAAAAGGAGTAAAATGAACCTATTTGACAAAGATAATCACTTTAATGCAGCAAATATTATTACATTTGCAAATGTAGCGTGTGGAACTTTGGCTCTATACTTTGTTACACAGCACAACTTTACAGTTGCTATTATTATAGCTTGGATCGCAGGGGCGCTTGATATTGCCGACGGAAAGGTTGCTAGAAAGTACAATCTATCTACAGAATTTGGTATTCAGCTAGATAGCTTTGCAGACTTTTTAAGTTTTGTTATAATGCCAGCATTTTTGCTCTTTTACTCTCTTGAGAGTAGCAATATTTTTATTGGAGCAATATTTATCTACTATATTATTAGTGGGCTTAGACGCCTTGTCGCCTTTAATCTTAAAGTAGAAACTGGTGAAGTTGCTAAATATTTTGAAGGAGTTCCAACACCACTTGGGGCTATTTTACTTTGGATTTTGTACCTGCTTCACTCTTTTAGTATTGTTAGTTCGCCATTTATTATTGCTATTTTAGTAGCAGTTGTTGGCTATTTGCTAAACTCTAAAGTTAAAGTACCTCACCCATAATGAGCATAAAGCAAAAATTAAAAAACTTTAATGAGCTTGTAGTTTTTGAGCACTCTATCTTTTCGCTACCATTTATATTTATTGCAATGGTTGTGGCACAAAGAGGTTGGTTTGGGTTTAAGCTCTTAATACTAGGGCTATTTGCGGCAATAAGTGCAAGAAACTTTGCTATGGCAGTAAATAGATATTTAGATAGAGATGTAGATGCTCTAAACCCTCGCACCAAAAATCGCCCATCTGTAGATGGAAGGGTAAGCACAAAAGAGATGCTAGTTTTTATTGTAGTAAATGCCTCTATTTTTATACTAGTTGCATACTTTATAAACACTTTAGCATTTATCTTATCTATTCCGATTTTGGCTATTTTAGCTATATATACAATATTTAAACGATTTAGCGCACTAGCTCATATAATTTTAGGCATATCTCTAGGTCTTGCACCAATTGCAGGAGCTGTTGCAGTACTTGGTAGCATTCCTACCTGGGTAGTATATCTAAGTATAGGCGTTACATTTTGGGTTGCAGGGTTTGACTTGCTATACTCTTTGCAAGATATGGAGTTTGATAAAGAGAATAACCTACACTCAATACCTAGCAGTCTTGGTGCAAAAAAGACTCTAGCTTTAGCTCTGATTTTTCACACTATTACTATACTCTTTTGGTATCTATATATAAATGAATCTGCGTTACACCTTTTTGGATATTTAGCTATTATCTTTAGTGCTATTATGTTAGCGTATGAGCACTACTTAGTTCGTAAAGATTTTACCAAAATAGATAGAGCATTTTTTACAGTTAATGGCTATTTAGGCTTTATCTTCTTTATACTAACCATTTTGGATATTACAATTTATGGTTGAGATAGTTAAAAAATATACAGACAAATCGTGGCACTCGCTACTACTTGAGTGCTGCAATAAACTTGATCCAAACTACAAAAACTTTTTAATAAACAGTAGCTATTTACCAACCAATAGTCGCCTATTTAATGCTTTTTCTATGCCAAAAAATAAGGTTAAATATATCTTATTTGGGCAAGACCCATACCCTAGAGAAGTAAGTGCAATTGGTGTTGCATTTATAGATGGAGGAGTTAAAGAGATATTTAGCCAAAGTGGTCTTAGTAAAGAGGTAAACAGAGCTACAAGCCTTAGAAACTTTATAAAAATGGTACTTATGGCTGAAAATTTAATTAAAGAGCCTTCACAAGAGCAAATTGCTAAAATAGATAAAAGTGACTTAATTAACTCAATTCATGAGCTAAAAGATAACTTTGAAAAGAGTGGAGTGTTGCTTTTAAATAGCGCTTTAATTTTTGAAGATAAATCAAAATCTAGCTATCATGCTAAAATGTGGCAACCATTTATAGAGCATTTATTGAAAAATATAGATAGAGATATAGATCTAATTTTATTTGGTAACTTTGCTAAAGTTATAGAGAAAAAGTTTAAACCAAAGCAGAAAGCAATTTTTATTGAACACCCATATAATAACTCATTTATAGAGAACATAGATGCACATAAAATATTTTATAAAATGCATCTTCTCTCTAAAAATTTATAACTCTTAATAGTTAACTCTACTTTTCCAAAAACTAGCTTCATCTTTTTTTCCAATAGAACCTAATATATGAGATAAGTTTGCTCTTGCATCTTTATGTCCATTAATTGATGCCTCCTTATACCACTTTATAGCATCTTCTGTACTATTTTGCTCATGGTATATATATCCTAAATTAAACATTGCTTCAGTATGTCCACCAAGTGCTGCTTTTTTATAGAGTTTTATAGCTCTATCTTTTTTACCCTCTTTTATATAAATAGTTGCAAGATTATATGCTGCTTTTGGCATATCTAACTCTATAGCCTTTTGATACCACTCTTTAGCTGTAGTAATATTTTTTTCAGTACCATAAGCTCTCTGATAAGCTACTCCAAGATTAAACATTGCATTTTTATCGCTATGATTTGCACTTTTCTTATACCAAATTAGTGCCTCTTTTAGATTTTTTTTAATACCTTCACCTTTTGAAAGCATGACGCCCATATCATACTCAGCCCTAGGGTAACCTTTTTTAGCAGCCTTCAGATACCACTCAACTGCCTTCTCTTTATCCATTAAATCGATACTTCCCATATCATAAATTAATCCAATGAAAAACTCTGCCTCTCTATCTCCATTTTTAGCATAAGGAGTTAGAATTTTAAAAGATTTATGAAATTTTTTCTCATTAAAAAGTTCAATTCCCTTTTTAACATTGGAATTTGTTGCGTAAAGTACGTTTATTAACAGAGTCAAGAGAGTCAGTTTTATAAAGTTATTCATAATATCCTTTCCTCTCTTAAGTAGTATGATTTTAATTATCGGGCTTAACCCGATAATTTATCTTTAAAAGATATAAGCTCTATACATTATATCTAGATACAGCCCATCTCTTCCTCTTCTTCTGCTTTAGGTTTAGCAGGCGCTGCTTCTGCAGGAGTAGCACTTTTTGTCTCTGTATTAGTTTCTACTTTTACAGATGCTACTGCTTTTGGTGCATCTGCTAAAATAACTTTTTTATATGCTTCTAAAGCTACTTTATTTGTTGCATCAACAGCAAGTGCAGATTTAGCTGCTTTTAAAGCTGCTTTTTGATCTCCACTAGATAGTGATTTATCTACAATTGCACTATATTTTGCAATTACCTTTGCATTTGCTGCTTTTAGTGCAGGAGCACTACTAGCTGTAAAAAATGCTAAAGCTAATCCACCTATTAATATTGCTATTCCACCGCCAACGGCTACTTTACTTGTACTTGCCATTTAATTTCTCCCATTATTTGATAATTTTTGTAAAAACATTAAGAAAGAGATAATACCTACCTCTAAGATTATTGTAATTATGTATGAACTATAGTTGTTTCCACCAAATAGATCTTGCAACTTAACTGTTCCAACTTTTGTTGTACTCGCAAATGCTGCAACAAAATCGTAAAGATAGAAGTATAATAACATTCCACCAATTACACCAAGCAAGAATACTAAAGCATCACTTTTACCTGTCCCTAGACCTGCAACTGCTGTTCCTGGGCAGTATCCTGCCATTACCATACCAAGACCAAATAGCAATCCACCTATAACATATGGCCATACATAAGTACCTGGTGTAAATAGAGCATTTAAGTCAATCCATCCCATATAAGCAAATAGAATAAACCAAGTTGTTGTCGTAATTATAGTTATACCCATAATCTTAGGTACTGCCAAGTTTTTAAAATAGAATGTATCTGCTATATATTGAGCTCTTGTAAAACCTGTTCTCTCTAAGACAAAACCAAATACAAAGCCCATTAATATAGCAAAGAAAAAGTTTGCTTCTGGACTTAGAAAGCCATTTTTAAATAGTGGTAAAAGTAGAGTTTCCATTATTTCTCCTCCTTATCTACCCACTGATTTCTAAATAGTGGAGAGAATATTAAACCTGCAGCAAATGTCGTAAACATAAATATCCAAGCACCAACAGAGAATGTTGCCATTCCATCTAGTCCTTGTCCACTTGTACAACCTCTTGCAAATCTTGTAGAAAATGCTACAATAGCACCACCTACAAATGCCCAAAATAGTCTTTTAGTAGTAGGATAACTTCTTGCTTTATCTGCTTTAAACATTAATCTTTCTGCAAGTAGTGCACTTGCAAATCCACCAAAGAATATCCCAATTGTCTCTAAAACAGTCCAATTCATTAGAGCAGAGTCAGAGTGTTTAAAGTAACTCGCAACATAGGCATTAGAGAGCCAACTTTTATCTGAATTTACTAAATACTCTGCAGTAAGTCTAGAGAATGTTCCACTAGCTCCAAACCCTTGCGATGCAATAGCAAAAGTTAAAAATAGCATTGTTCCCAAAACTACACCACCAAAGTATGGATTCCAGTAATCTTTTTTCATATTGTTCCTTTATAAAGTATATTGCTATAATACTCTAATTTAGATAAATAAGTTATATAAAAAGTGAGAAATAGTGATATTTTAACAATGATTATAACTTTTGGTAATATATTTATATTAGTGATTGCAAATATAAATATATATGTATAAGTATAAAATTTATAGCTCTCTATGGCTAACCAAACATTAAGTTTGGTAACCAAAGAGAAATTTGAGGAATATAAGTTACAAGTATAAGTCCAAATAAAATCACACTAGCCCAAGGCAAAGCATATATTACGACATCTTTTAAGCTAACACCTGTAATACCACTTGTAACAAATAGATTTAACCCAACTGGTGGTGTGATCATACCTAGTTCCATATTTATTGTAATAATTATACCAAAGTGTATTGGGTCTATTCCTAGTGTTGTTGCAACAGGTAAAAGAAGAGGAACCATAATCATTATAATTGCACTAGGTTCCATAAAATCACCAGCAAAAAAGAGTAGAATATTTACAAAAAGTAGAAACATAATTGGTCCTACATGTGCGTCTATAAGTGTCTGTGTAATCATATGAGGGACATTTTCTAAGGTTAAAAAATGTGCAAAAATCATAGCATTTGCAATAATAAACATAATCATTGCAGATGTCTTTCCAGCATCTAAAAAAATAGCATATAGATCTTTCCACTTAATATCTCTGTATATAAACATAGATACAAAAAATGCCCATACTGCTGCTACAGCTGCTGCCTCTGTTGGAGTAAATATGCCACCATATATTCCACCTATAACTATTATAATTGTCATTAAAGCCCAGGTCGCATTAAAAAACTTCTTTACTCTAATACTCCACGGCTCTGGCTGGGTTTTCTTAAACCCTAGTCTAACAGCACCAATATATGTAACTAGCATCATCATAATACCAATCATAATACCTGGAATTACACCTGCCATAAATAGCTTACCAATGCTAACCTCAGCTGTTACTCCATATACAATCAAAACAATAGATGGTGGGATTAAAATACCTAAACTACCTGCTGTTGCAATCGTTCCAATTGCATATCTCTTTGGATACCCAGCACTCTGTATTGCTCCAAACATAATAGATCCAATAGCAACAACGGTTGCTGGTGAACTACCACTAACGGCTGCAAATATAATACTTGCAAAAATAGCAGCCATAGGTAAACCACCTGGCAGATGTCCAACAAGAGATTTAGCAAACTCTATAATTCGAGAAGCACTACTACCTTTTGAAAGTAAATTTCCTGCTAATATAAACATTGGTATTGCCATTAAAGAGTAGCTATCTATCTTTTGATATATCATGCCTGCAATCTCTACCGGGCTTGTTGCAGTCATTGTAACAAGAGTTAAAAATGTAGAAGCACCAAGAGCAATAGCTATAGGCGAACCAATAATTAAAAGTCCAAAAAAGAGACCAAACAAAAGTGCAATACTCATAGCATACCTCCAGTTTTCTTGTTAATCTCTTTAATCATCGCTTCGACCTCCATCTCTTGCATTAGTTCATCTACCTCTGACTTTATCTCTATCTTATCACTTGGAGTCTTAAGTAACTCTACTACCTTTTGAGTTAAAATAATTGCACTAAATGCAAAAGATACCGGTACAACAACATAAGGTATCCAAAGAGGAATATCTAAATCTACAGAGACTTCACCTAAATCTATATATAATAGAACATACTCATATCCATAATAAGATATTGCACTAACAAATATTAGTGCAACTACTAAAGATAACAACATTAATATTTTTCTAACTTTAAGTGGTGTTTTAATTAATATAACATCAACAGCAATATGAGCATCTTTTTTAAAGCAGTAAACTGCCCCAAAAAAGGTGCTCCACAAAAATAGATATATAGTAAGCTCACTAGCCCAACTAATAGAAGATTCAAAAGCATATCTAGCTACAACATTTACAAATGCCAAAGCAACTCCACCCGCAATTCCAGCTGCAGTGATTATTTTACTAATATGTAGTATAAAGTTCATAAAAACCTCCAATTTTTAAGCTTTAAGCTAAATACATAAAGCACAAAGCTTTTTTCTTTTTCCCAATATCCACATTGGGAATGCATATAGGACTTTATATATCAATATACACTCCAAAGCTGGGGCTTTGGAGCAAAATGATAAGCTTAATTGTGGCTACTTTTTCGCCGCTTCTATTAAATCTTTTCCAATTTTATCATTATCATAAAACTCTGGATATATTTTTTCCATAGATGCTCTCCATGCAGCTTTTTGCTTGTCATCTAATTCATGAATTGTAAGCTTTCCACTTTTCTTAGCATACTCTTTAATCTTATCTAGTTGCTCTTTATCTAGCTGTGCTGCATACTCACGCTCTTTAGCTGTTGCATCTTTAATTGCTGTGTTAACTGCTTCTTGAAGATCTTTTGGTAAAGAGTCGTAGAATTTTTTACTCATTACTACTAAGTAACCCAAATATCCATGATTAGATAGTGTCATATCTTTTTGAACTTCGTAAAACTTTTTAGTATAGATATTTGAGTTAGTATTCTCTTGACCATCAATTACACCTTGTTGAAGTGCAGAGTAAACTTCACTAAATGGCATAACTTGTGGATTTGCACCTACTGCTTTAAACTGTGCTTCTAAAACCTTAGAACTCATTATTCTAAACTTTTGTCCCTTTGCATCATCTGGCATTAAAAGAGCTTTTTTTGCAGAGCTTAACTGTTTAAATGCATTATCCCAATAATCTAATACAACAAAACCTTTTGCAGATACTAAATCTTTTAATTTTTGACCAACTTCACCATCTTGTACTTTATGAACATGGTTCATATCTTTAAACAAAAATGGTAAATCAAAAATAGCTAATTGAGGAACTGTTTTTGTAAACTTAGAGAATGATGGACAAGCCATTTGAACAGAGTTTAATTTAATAGCTTTTAAGACAGCTTTATCTTTATATAGCTGCGAATTAGGATATATTTGAACATCAATTTTACCCTTACTCAGCTCCTCTAGACGTTTTTCAAAAAATAGAGCCGCTTTACCTTTTGGTGTATTCTCGCTTACAACATGACTAAATTTTAATACAAAATCTGCCGCTGCTGCGGATGTGCTCATAGAAACTGCTAAAACAGTTGAGAGTAGAATTTTTTTAACCATAATAATCCTTTAGATTTAATTTTATCTATAGAGTATAGTTTAATTTATAAAAAAAATCAAGTTCTGTAGTTAAAAAAGTAAACATATTATACTATTGGTTACAAATTATGGCTCTATTCTTTATCATCTTCCTCTTTTCCTTCACTATCTCTCTCTTTACTATCTTCTCTTAATATTTTAAGCTGTTCTAATTTTGTATACTCATCTACTTTTCTTAAAACTTGTCTCTCTGTAACTCTAAGTTTTAACTTAAGTGCCGCCATAACTTTTGCTTTTTTATCTTTTAGTTCTGGTGCTTTACCTGCTAATGTTACTAACTCAAATTCTCTACCATCTCTATAGTATATTTTAAATGTATTCTCTTCAAACTTGCCAAACTCAATCTTAGAGTAGTAGTGCTCTTGTTCTGTACCTCCTAGTGTACCCTTTAGCTTCTCTTCGCAGCCATCTTTCTCCTCTTTTCTATCTGGTTTAATAAGATTAAACTTACTTGCACCAACAAATGCACATATAAACTCATTTGTAAAGACTACGAAAGATAGTTTTCTTTCTGATATAATTGCTTTATCTTTATCTGGTATAAATGGTGGATAATCGATCTTCTTTACATCTTGTACCTGCTCTATAATAATAATATTATGCAAATCTTGTGATGTTAATTCGTCTCCAAGAAGATACTGCTTTACTGTATCTCCTGGAAAAGATACAGCTTTACTTACACCATCTCTTATAGGAGTTTCAAACTCCTCTATTCTCTTTTTAGCTTCTATTGGAAAAATTTTATACTTAAGGTAAGATTGATATATAAAGTATATATAAAAAATTAATATAAGTAAACCAATAAATATAAAAAAGAGTTCTCTAGTGTTAATGGTTATAAAAATAAGTAGAAAAAATACAAAACTAATATTTAAAAATTTTTTAGGAGTTTCCCAAAAAAACTCTTGCCAAAGCCTAGTTTTATAAGCTCTCTCTACTACTCTACACTTCTTTTTATTATTTTTACTCTTTTTTTTATCTTTGTATTTCTGTATTACTACTGGTCTATACATTAAGAAGTGTGTAACAATATATATAATTGCAGTAATAGTAAAAATATAACTAATTATAAAAAGTATAATATCATGTTTCAAAAGCCACTCCAACTATTAATATCCAATAAATCTATATAATAGATTATTCTATCTCACTTAGATATATAATTCTAACTAAAAAAACTAAAATATATACTATGAGAATAGTATTAAAATAATAGATAATATAAGTAAGCTAGAGCTTATATAGTTAAAAAATCTTATCTCTTGGCTATTTTGAAAAAAGAGTTTTACACTTTGTCCTAAATATGCCCATAAAGATATTGCAAAAATTATTACAACTGCCGATGTTAAAGCTGCAATATTTAGAGCATATCTAAATATCTCATGTGGAATATATAAAGATATTGTAGCAATAGCTCCAGCCCAAGCTTTTGGGTTAATCCACTGAAAGAGCAAAGATTCATAAAAGCTAATTGGCTTAAAATTAATATCTTTTTTAATATCGGTAGAAGCAGTAGCTATGATATATGCTAGATATAAAAGATATATGGAACTCAAATATTTTAGTATAACAAAGATATATTGATACTTATATAAGATATTTTCTACTAAAATAGCTACAACTAAAAGCATAATAGGAAAACCAACTGCAACACCAAAGATATGTGGTACTACCTTTTTAAAGCCAAAATTAAAACCTATATTTAGTGCAATTATATTATTTGGTCCAGGTGTAAAACCTGCAACTATAATAAATATTAGTAGTGGTATGTACCAACTTAACATTAAACTCCTTATAGTTTAACATATAGTATAGCTTAACTTGCTTTAAATCTTTCACTCCAAATATGTTCTGCATCACTACAAGATAGCGCACCTTGGATAAAGCACTTCTCAAGCTTAGGTAACTCCTCTAAAAGAAATGGACTATAATCTAATAGTTCAAACTCTGAAAGTATTAACTTAGAATCACTAAATTTGTACGGATGAGATATTGTTAGATACTCTTTTGTCTCATAATTTTGAACCATTATTATAACTACACTCTCTCTTACTCCACTCTCGTTCTCTAGCTCAGCAGGAAAACATATTGTTGCTTTAGATAGTTCCATTTTATTATTCTCATATAGATCTAAAACCTTTGGTATAGTCTCTTCTAAAGATAACCCTTTAGGTATCTCTTTAATTTCACGATTATCCTTAGTATAACCAATAAATGTTGGCTTAACAATCTTATGCTCTTCTAATATATCTAATGCATAAGATAATAAAAAACCAGATACTGATACAATCTCTTTCATAATATACAATATCCTTTCTTTGTTAAATTACGCTATTATACGATAAAAATGTTAAAATAATGTTAAAATAAAAATAATAATTAGATTTATTTGGGTTAAACATTTATAAATAATATTGATTTTTAACTACTAAAGCACCTAAAATAAGACAAAAGTATATATTAGGTATAATCTCAAAAAAACTCTTTAAGGCAGTATTATGAGTGAGAAAAATCGTTACAATCCAAGTGAGATTGAGAGTAACTACTATAAATTTTGGGAAGAGCAGAACTTTTTTGAGATAGATGGAAATAGAAGTATTCAAAATGGAGAGTCATTTACCATTATGATGCCACCACCAAATGTAACAGGAAGATTGCATATAGGTCATGCATTAACATTTACTCTACAAGATATTATTATTAGATATAAAAGAATGGATGGCTTTAAGACACTTTGGCAACCAGGTGTTGACCATGCAGGTATTGCAACACAAAATGTTGTAGAGAAGAAGCTATTAGCAGATGGCAAGAGAAAAGAGGAGATTGGTAGAGAGGAGTTTTTAAAGCTCTGCTTTAAGCAAAAAGAGGAGTCAAAAGATGCAATCACAAGCCAATTAAGAGTACTTGGTGTTAGCCCTGCATGGAGCAGAGAGCGTTTTACTATGGATGATGGACTTGCAAATTCAGTTAAAAAAGCATTTAAAACAATGTACGATGCAGGTCATATCGTACAAGACAACTATATGATTAACTGGTGTACTCACGATGGAGCTTTAAGTGATATCGAAGTAGAACATGAAGATCATAAGGGAGCATTATATCATATTAAATACCCTCTAAGTGATGAGAGTGGAGATCTTATAGTTGCAACTACTAGACCAGAGACATACTTTGGAGACACTGCCGTAATGGTACACCCTGAAGATAAAAGATATAATCATCTTATTGGAAAAAGTGTTAAGTTACCTCTAATAGAGAGAGAGATTAAGATAATTGCCGATGAGCATGTTGATAGAGAGTTTGGAACAGGGGTTGTAAAGGTTACTCCAGCACACGATACTAATGACTATGAAGTTGGCAAGAGACATAATTTAGAATTTATTACTATCTTTGATGAGAAGGGTATTTTAAATAGCTACTGTGGCGAGTTTGAGGGGCAAGAGAGATTAGAAGCCAGAGAGAAAATAGTAAAAAAACTAGAAGATAAAGGCTTTGTAGAGAAGATAGAGGAGCATCTTCATCAAGTTGGACACTGCTATAGATGTAAAAATATAGTTGAGCCATATATCTCAAAACAGTGGTTTATTAAAAAAGAGTTTGCTGATAATACAATTGCTGATGTAAATAGTGGCAAGAGTAAATATTTTCCTGAGCACTGGATTAACAGCTACAATGCATGGATGAGAGAGTTAAGAGATTGGTGTATTAGCCGCCAGCTTTGGTGGGGGCATCAAATTCCTGTAATGTATTGCGATGATTGTGGTCATCAGTGGGCATTTGAGGGTGATACACCAAGCAAATGCGAAAAGTGTAGTCAAAATAATATTCGCCAAGATGAAGATGTGCTTGATACATGGTTTAGCTCGGGGCTTTGGCCATTTAGTACACTTGGATGGGGAAATGGTGAAGCTTTAAAAAATGAAAAGTGGTTTGAGGATGATATGAGAGAGTTCTATCCAAATAATCTACTAATTACTGGATTTGATATTATCTTCTTCTGGGTAGCTAGAATGCTTATGATGGGTAGAGAATTAACAGGAGAGTTGCCATTTCCGCATATATATCTACATGCTCTTGTAAAAGATAAGCATGGTGAGAAGATGAGTAAATCAAAAGGGAATGTAATAGACCCTCTAGAGATGGTAGATAAATATAGTGCAGATGCAATGAGGTTTACCCTAGCAGTCTTAGCAGTGCAAGGACGCGATATTAAACTAAGCGAAGATAAGTTAGAGCAGAGTCGTAACTTTACTAATAAACTATTTAACGCAAGTAACTTTCTACAGATGAATGTAGATAAGTTTGAAGATTTAGATAATATCGAGATTAAAACACCACTTGGTAAATATATCTTAAGTAGATTTAATGTTGCTGTAGAAGAGACAAGAGGCTACATAGAGCAGTATCGCTTTAATGATGGTGCTACAACCCTATATCGTTTCCTTTGGGGAGAGTTTTGTGACTGGGGGATTGAGCTTAGTAAAGCAAGTAAAGATAGTATTGCCGAACTTGGGGCAATATTTAAAGAGTCTATGAAGCTACTACACCCATTTATGCCGTTTATTACCGAGTATCTATACCAAAAACTAAGTGGCGATGAGCTAAACAAAGAGAACTCAATAATGGTAAAAAGATATCCAAAGGTAAAAGAGGTAGAGAGTTCTAGTAACTTTGATTTAGCTATCGAAGCAATTGTATCACTAAGACGCTGCAAAACTTTAGTTGATATGGGGAACAAAAAGATAGAGAGAGCCTATATTAAGTTTACAAATGAAGTAGATAGCCAAACTCTAAAGCCATTTATAGAGAAGTTAGCAAAAGTTGAAGTGCTTGAGTTTGTAGATACCAAGCCAGATAGCAGTGTAGTAGATGTTGCAAATGGAGTAGAAAGCTATATATCTACAGGAGATATAGATTTAAATCCAATTATAAATAAGCTTACAAAACAAAAAGAGAAGCTTACAAAAGAGATTAACAAACTAAGTGGAATGCTAAACAACGAAAAATTTGTAGCAAATGCACCTAAAGAGGTAATAGAGCAGAATCAAAAAGCTATTGATGAGGCAAAAGAGAAACTACAAAAAGTAGAAAATGAGCTTAGCTCACTTAAGTAATATAATAAGGGAGTTCAACTCTAGACTCCCTCTCCTTTTATAGATTAAAATTATGTTATATATTCTAAAATTATTTTCTTTCTCTTTAAAAAAATTTAAACTTAAATAAAACTTTTAGATACTCTGATAATATCTTTTTTTAATTTAACTAGTTTCTTAACTCTTATATATTTAATATTCATTAGTTAAGAATATATCCATTATATTGATGGTAATTGATATTATTATAATAATTATTTAGCTACTATTTATATGTAGTAATACAAACTAAATATAAAATATGAGGAAATTAATATGAAACAGTTAAACTATTTAAAAGTATATATAGCTGTTTAGTCCCAAATTCTCATGGAGTTAGCTATAATTTCATAAAAGGAGTAGATTTATGGGAAATATACAACACGCTAATGCCAAGACAACGCCAAGAATCAGAAAAGAGATACAAGAGTCTAAAGAGAGTATCGCAAAGTTAGCAGCTAGATTATCTTTAAATCCCAAGACAGTGGCAAAATGGAAAAATGCAGGACGAATAACAGATAAGAAGAGTGGACCAACACTACCAAGGTCAACAGTACTCACAGAACGAGAAGAACAAATCATATGTGAATTTAGAAGAGTTACCAAGTTCTCACTAGATGATGTGTTTATAGCTTTAAAAGATGAGATACCTAAACTGACTCGTTCAAATCTACACATATGCTTACAGCGACATGGATTGAGTCGATTACCAAAAGAGGATAGTATTAAAAAAGAGAAGAAAAGTTTTAAGGAGTATCATATAGGATATGTACATATAGATATATCAGAAGTCCATAGTGAAGAAGGTAAAGCCTATATGTTTGTAGCTATAGATAGAGTTACAAAGTATGCATACGTTGAAATACATACGAGAATGACACAGGCTATCGCTTGTAAATTTCTAGAAAACTTTATTGAAGATGTACCTTTTAAGATTCATACTATACTAACCGACAATGGTGCACAATTTACCTATGAACTTTTAGCTAAACATCTAAGACCAAAAAATAAGATACATCCATTTGATACCTTATGCCAAAAGCACAAGATTGAACACAGACTGACAAAATTCAGACATCCTTGGACAAATGGACAAGTTGAAATAATGAATAAAATTATTAAATCTCACACTGTAAAACTATATCATTATGATTCATTAGAAGAGTTAAAAAAACATGTAATGAGTTTTTTACTTCTATATAATTATCAAAAAAAACTCAAAGCTTTAAAGTTTAAAACACCTTATGATACAATGATACAAATATATCAGGATAACCCTGAGTATTTCAAGCTAAATCCTGAGAATAAGTTAGTGGGACTAAACATCTACAGAGTATAAAAATATAGAAGAGTTAAAAAAAGATTTAAATAAATTTTTTGATATACTACAATATAAATAGAAAACACGGTGGACTAAGAAAAGAATTGAAAGTTAGAACACCATATGAAGCACTCAAGAGGTGGTTCGAAATAGAACCTAAAATATTTAAGATTTCACCTGATGAATTTTATGCTATTGCTTTAAGAGGAATGGAACAATGTGGTGAAACTTGACATGTAAATGTTTGCTTTTATCTTTACCCCGATTATAAGATTTTACTGCCGCAACCGCTCTGTCGATAATATTATTACTAGTAATTGGTCCATTTCTTCTTTTTTGTAAATGTGCCCATTCAGCACTTACTACAATACCATCTACACTACTAGCCCAACTTGAGCCATTTGGATTGTCAAAGTGATTACGCAATCCTGGTGAACCACTGGCTACATCCCCTCTTAAAACAAAACCTTCTAGTTTTGGTTTAGCTGCTTCTAATGCAGTGATTCCCATGAGCATAATTGCTAAAGCACCTATTTTTAAACTTGTATGTAAGTTTTCTCTTTTCATGTTACTTCCTTTATTTGTATTAATTACTGTCTCATAAAATCTATATGAACATCAAGTTCACCTATAGTTTTGTCATGCTTTTTTATTATCCTAAAATATTCAATAGAACTTACCAAACTAGCAAAAGTCATTGCACCGTTGGTGCTTTACAAATCATCCTTAGACTTCTTGCAAAACTAAAAATATGCTAAAATTATAACATGAGAAAAATAGATAAATTTGAGAAAATAGATGAAGATAAATTTAAGAGAGTAGTAGGTGTAAAAAGGTCAACATTTA
>CAMZLH010000038.1 GCA_947311565.1 uncultured Nitratifractor sp. | reverse complement strand
GTCTCGGTTGTAGTAATAGACTCTTTGTTTTCTTTTTTGGTCAATGAACCCTTTGTCTTCTTTGTTTAAGTCATCATAATAAGATGCTTCTACCTCGGTTAAGTCTCTTAAAGGGTTTTGATGGGTGGTAATGCTTAGAGGTGTGTCGATGCTTTGGTCGTGTACAATGGTCGCTAGTTTCTCTTTGTTTTTGTCAAGTATGGCAATAATATTGTAATTGTCATACACGTAGTAGTGGAGAGCGTAAAATCAACAATAATGAGTATCAAAAATCACTTGCTATTGTAGCGTAGAGTGATGAATTTTGAGGGGAATTAGATTTTTTTTAAATTGTCTTGACTTTTGGGGTGGAATAAATTGAGAATTGAGAATGAATTGGTTTCATGCAATTTATTATTATTTGTTCCATTGTAATCTTTTAATTATCCATTAAGCGAAGAGTATTGTTGTCTATTAATAAAAATTTGTATATAATTTATAAAAAATAAGAGAGTTTTTATGGATGCTCAAAAAGAGAATATTTTACTTAAAAAGTCTTTTATATTTGCTGTAAGGATTGTTAATTTATATAAGTATCTTAGTAGCAATAAAAAAGAGTTTATTTTATCAAAGCAATTATTAAGATGTGGAACATCTATTGGTGCTAATATTCACGAAGCACAAGATGCTCAAAGTAAGTTAGACTTTATATCTAAATTATCTATTTCTTTAAAAGAAGCAAAAGAGTGTAAATATTGGATAGAATTACTTAAGGAGACAGACTATTTAACCAAACAAGAGGCTAATAGTATATTATCAGACCTAATAGAACTTATAAAACTATTAACAGCAATTATTAAAAAATCAAAGAATTGTGATTAAAATTAGTAAGTTTTCAATTATCCATTAAAGTGATAGCATAAATCTTGACCAGATTTTTAGGGGGGAAGATTATTAATCTCAATAATGCCCTGAAAAATCCAGACAACTTTCACTATATATTTATTTCCTAAAACAGCTATAATACAGAAGAATTTTAGGAGAAGATAATGGCAAGAAAAAAAGGGCAGACTTATAGCCCAGAACAAAAAGCAAAAGTGGTTTTGGAACTACTAAAAGAAGAGCAAACTCTAAATGAGTTGGCAACACAATATAAAGTGACACCAAAAACAATTCAAAATTGGAAAAAAGAGTTTTTATCTAATGCCTCAAAAGCATTTGAATCAGATAGTAACGCAAAAGAGAATATTGCCAAGATTGAAAAGCTCAAAAAGGAAAATGATGCCTTAGCAAAAGCACTTGGTAGAACTACAGTAGAGAGAGATTGGGCAGTGGGAAAGCTAAAGAGCTTGGACTTATCTAAAAGACAAAGTCTTGTCGACTCCAAGCTCACAATAGTATCAATGACAAGACAGGCAAAACTTTTAGAGATTAATAGAACCACACTCTATTATAAGCCTCTACCATTTAGCAGAGATAAGTTAAGAATACTCAATCAAATAGATGAGATATATACAGATAACCCTGATTATGGTTATAGAATGATATACCAACAACTCAAAGAAGATGGGTACAAGATAGGAAATAATAGAGTGCTAAAATATATGGGGAGAGTATAAACTATTACTTATGAGGTGAAATGCATATAAAACATTGAATTAATATAGAAACAATTAATCTATAATGAAACTAAAATCAAAAATTATCAAACTCAACTATCTGCTTGACTTTGGGTGTGGTGGTGGTATTGTATAAGATAGGTAAATAAGAAAACACTAATTTGCTTCGTTACTCTACTTATAGTGTGTAAGGTAGTTATAAATTAAAGTTAAGAGTAATCTACAGAGCTTAATAGCCTTGTAGATTACTATTTAAAGTAGAATAAAATTATTTTTTAGTAGGCATTTCAGCTACTATTACACCTCTTAGGCTGCCCTCTTTAAAGTCAACGGCTTTATCGTTAGGGTATTTAGATGCTATAATTTTTTTAATTTCTGGATTGATTTTTTCTGCATCTCCGTGGCATACAGTACATGCTTTTTCTACAATAAGTGGTACATATACTCTTGTTTTATTGTTATCTAGTTTTACAACTGTTGGTTTTTTCTTAAATGTTTTATCTTCTATAGATTTAGCTAGTTGTTCTAAAATCTCTTTATCTTTTGCATCTGGTTTATTAGCTTCGTTTCTTATTTTTAGAGATGTTCTATATACTCTTACCCCCTCTGGGAACTTTTTAGATACCTCTTTTGCAATATCTTCTGCTTTATTCGAACAAAAACTTGCAGCATCTATACCACTTTTATCTGCCATCATATGTTTTTTCATATTTGTTTTTAGCTCTTTACCTAGCATTTTAATGTAACCTACACCCTCTTTTACTACCGGAGGGATTACTTGTTTTGTAGCATTTGCTTCTGATGCAAAAAGTGCTGAAGCAGCTAAAATTGAAGTTATTATGATTTTTTTCATACTATTCCTTTTATAAAAATTAAGAGCTTATTATACTTTTAATTACTTATAGTTATCTATTTATTGGCTTAAACTCTAAGATATTAGCATTTATGCAAAATCTTTTTTTCCCATCGGCTCTATTAAATACATGACCTAAATGTATACCACTCTTTTTTGCTATTACCTCTACTCTATGCATTCCATAGCTATTGTCCTCTTTAAACTCTACGGCACCATCTATTGCTTTATAAAAGCTTAGCCATCCAGATTTAGAGTTAAATCTATCTTTTGTATCAAATAGCGGCTCTCCTGATACTTTATCTATAAAAACTCCATTAGTTACATTTTGAAATATTTTATATTTTTTACAAAAGCGACTCTCCGTATCTTGGTTAAAGGCTATTTTAAATGCTTTAGATTTAGTTCCTAGTTTAAACTCTCCTACTCTTTTGTAAAATGTTTTAATATCTATATAGCCTCTAATCGATGCAACTTCGGAACCGTTATCTATAAAAATAGTTGTTGGTGTACCTACTATTTTGCTATTAATGTTAAAATCTTTTAGCTCACTCTCTTTAGCTACTCTTAGTGGTATAGTTCCTCTGTAACTATCTATAACATCATCTTTATATTTTTTGCAAAAAGGACAATTATCGGCATCTATTACTATAATCTCTTTACTACCTAGAGGCTCTATATAAGTTTTAGAGTAACTATTAAACTTAACGCCAGTAGCATGATTTGGGCAGTAGCCTCGTGGGTGTTTTTTTAGATAATCTTGATGATACTCTTCTGCTTTATAGAACTTTTTAAGTGGTTCTATTTGGGTTTTTATCTCTCCGTATCCTGCATTTTTTAAGAGCTTTTGGTAGACTTTTTTTGTACTATATGCAAGCTCTTTTTGTCTATTATCTGTATATAAAATAACGCTTCTATAGTTGTTACCTATATCGTTACCTTGCTTATTGTTTTGAGTAGGGTTGTGTAGTTGCCAAAACTCTTTTAAAATTTTAGTTGTAGATATTTTACTATCATCATATACAACTTTTACAACTTCGGCATGGTTTTTTACTTTGCTATTTAATCTATGCGATAAAACTACATGATAAGTTGGTTTATCGTACTCTCCACCTGCATATCCAGATGTGGCACTCTTTACGCCACTTAGATTTTCGTAAAACTTCTCTACACCCCAAAAACATCCTGCACCTAAAATTATAGTCTGCTCTTTAGCAAATAGTGTTAAAGTAGATATTAGTAGTATAAATATATATCTCATTAGACTCTCCTTTTTAGTAGAGTATATCTAAAGTATCTATATTATACTCTTTAATTAGAGACTATTATCTCTTCGAAATAATCTATAATCTCGGCTCTATTTATACTATTTTTTGCACTTTTATATATATTCTCTTCGAGTCTATCTAATTTATCTTTTATATACTCATTATCTTTAGCGTATGGTAGTAGTAGGCTATATAGCTCTTTATCATTTTTACTCTTTTTAATCGCTTTTGTAATTGGTAATTCTACTTTTTTATCTCTCTTTTTCTCTCTAAATATATTTATAAAATACAGTGTTAGTGTACCTAAAATAAAGCCGACTATTAGCATTAAATAGTTGTTTTTATTGCTACTAAGCTTTCTATTTTCTACTAATGGTTTACTACTCTTTGCAACCTCTACTTTTATAGGGGCGTTATTATCTGCACTATTTGCTTTATATTGTGGTGTACCTATAACCTTTATATCTACAGGATTTGTCGATATTGTTACCTCTTTTTGCTCTCTGTTATCGAAATATTTTAACTCTATTTTAGGTATTGTATAGTCGCTATCTGCAACTATTGCAATTTTCTCTTTAAGTTGACCTTTATATACTCCATTTTTAAATTTGGCTACTACTTTTGGGTCGTTCTCATATACCATTACATTTGGTATGTTTAGTTTAAATTTCTTAATATCATCTAAGTTACCATCTCCCTCTACTTTTATAGTGATATTTAGTGGTTCATTAGACTTTACCTCTTTTTTTGGTACATTTAGAGTTATATAAAAGTGTCCATATAGCTCTAAACCATTAGGTAGTGGATCTACTGTTAGCTTTAAAGAGTTAGAGTAGTATCTTCTCCATCTTAATTTTTCAAAAGGTGATGCACCAAAAAATGGGTCATTAAAGCCTCGGCTATTGCTTGTTGTTCCAATTCGTACAGATGTTTTTGGTATATTTAGAGTTCCACTCTTTTGTGCAAATATATTAAATGTATATTTAACTATGCTATATACTCCATCAGAGTACTCCTCTTTAACAGGATTACCCTTTACCCAAAAGTCGTCAAGTAGTGGAGGAATAATATCTACTCTATCAGCCTTTGCATCCTCTTTTATTTTTAGTGTTAATCTAAGCTCTAGTGCCTCTCCTACTTTGGTTCTATTTTTATCGAAGCTCATCTCTAAAATGTAGGGTTTCTCTTTATTAGAAGAGCTACTATTAAGCACTTTTAACTTTAACTGATTAGTCTTATATACTTTACCATCTACCTTTACATCTAGTGGTGGAATTGTTAAATCTTTGCTACTCTCTATTATGTAGCTTTTTCTCTTTTTTCTAGATAGATTTCCATTAATATATATTAGGGTAGAAGATGTTCCACTCTCTACTACTTGTGCATTTGGCAAGTTAATAGTTGGAAACTCTACACTATCTCCATTTACCTCGATAGTTAGCTTAACATCTTCTCCATTACTTATTGTTGTTCTACTTAGTTTAGCACTTACTACACTACTAAAAATCTCTAGTGTAAAGAGTAGTAATATTATAAAAAATTTACCAAGGTGTAGTTGTTTCATTCTTTGTCTCTCCTTTTTTTGGTAACTCTAACATTAGGCTGTTTATACCTTTAGAATTTAGTTTTTTTAACCATTTTCGCTCTTCCATATCGGATATTGGTACTTTTTTTAGAGTACCATTTTGCATACTATTAGCTTGCTGTTGTTTTACCTCTTTTTGTTTACCTTTTTTACTGCTATTTTCTCTCTTTTTATCATCTATCTTGTTGCTCTTTTGCTCTTTTTGAGCCTTTTGTTTTTTCTCTTGCTCTTTCTCTTCGCTCTTTTTTCTATTTTGAGAGTTATCTTTTTTAGTTAAATTTTGATCTTTTTGTTGTTGTTGCTTTTGTACTCTACTTCCATTGTTATCTCTGTTCTCTTTTTTATCTTTTTTAGTGCTGTTATTATCTTTTGGCTCATCTTTTTTTCTCTCTTTGCTATTGCTATCTTTTGGATTTTGTTTTTTATTGTTATCTTTTTTGCTATCTTTATTACTATTTTTTTTATCTTTATCTTGACTACTCTGGTTTGTATCTTGCTTCTTTTTTTTGTTCTCTTTTTTCTCTTCTTTTCTCTTATTTTGCTTTTTATTCTCTTTCTTATCTTGATTTCTCTTTTGTTTCTCTTTTTGCTCTCTCTTTTTAAGTGCTTTTTTTACCTCTTCTAGGTTATGTTTAGTCGCTTTACTCTCTTTTAATTTAAGTGACTCCTCATAGGCTTTAATAGCCTCTTTTAGTTTACCACTATATGCATATGCATTACCCATATTATAGAGTGCCTTAGGTTTTAAATTATCTTGGGTAACTCTTTTGTACTGCTTAATTGCAGCACTATAACTGCTATCTTTATATAGAGTATTTGCGTAGTTGTAGATTGCTTTTTGCTCTCCACTTTTTGCTAACTCTTGATAGTTTTTACTCGCTACTTTGTAGCTTTTTTTTGCATATGCATCTTTTGCTCTTTGCTCATCGAAATAGCTAGTTATAGAGGCATTTATAATAGATGTTATAAATATTAAAATATATACTACTCTCATGCTCCTCTCCTTGGTAACGAAAATAGAGCAATTGCTAACAAAATTGCAGCTAATAGTGCTGGGTAGTAGAAGAGCTCTACTCTATTGTGTACTATACTCTCTTCGTCACTTAAAGATACTATGCTACTCTCTAAAATAGATGCTAATTTTTTCATATCTGCATTTTGTAAGCTATGTTCCATATATGCACCGCCACTTTGCAAAGCTAACTCTTTTATTGCAACATTTAGTTTTAATATAATAATATTACCACTGCTATCTAGCATTGTCTCTCCGTTTTGCTTTAATATAGAACCCTTTTTGGTACCAACGGCATAGATAAAAACTTTTATATTATTATCTTTAGCATAAGCTATCTCTTGATTAAAATCTCTCTTATCTCCACCATCGCTCATAATTAAAATTGCTTTCTCTTTGCTATCTTCCATTAGTTCATTTGCAGTAGTTAGCGCCTCCATGACTGATGTTCCTTTTAGGTTTAGGTTACCTACCTTAAAGTTCTTTGTTAAAAACCTTAAAGAGTTAAAGTCGCTAGTTAATGGAGATATTAAAAAGGCTCTAGAGCTAAAACCAATAAGTGAAACTTTTGTAGATTTTAGGTTATCTAAAAGATTTGTAAACTTTCTCTTTGCAAATATAAACCTATTTGGATAGAGGTCGCTAACTAACATAGATTTAGATATATCTATAGCAGCTACTAAGTTTTTACTCTCGCCTTTTACTTTAATATCTCCATTATCTACTTGTGGTCTAGCAGCTGCTACTACTAAAAATATATATGCAAATATAATTAAAATGGCTCTAATTTTTTGGCTTAAGCCTCCACCTTTTGCTTTTACTTTTTTTATCATCTCTTTAGAGAATATCGACTCTACGCTACTTGTTAAATTTAAAGCAAAATATAGCATTGGCAGAGAAAAAATTAAAAGCGCTAAATACTCTATATGCTCAAATCTCATCTTCGCCCCCTAATATAGCTATTTATAAAGAGTAAAATTAATAAAACAACTGCTAAAAGTAGTGGGTACTCTACAAAATAGTGTCTCTTTACAAATTTTTTAGCTTTAAAATCACTCTTCTCTAGATTATCTATCTCGTTATAAATTGCTTTTAATTTAGCTACACTATCGGCACCAAAGAACTCTCCATTTGTCTCTTTTGCAATTTTTTCAAGTACTTTTTGGTCGTAATCACCACGCCTACCAATACCAATTGTGTATACTTTTATCTTATACTTCTTTAGTGTATTTAAAGCAACTTTCAGTGGTACTGTATTTGTATTGTCGATCCCATCTGTTAATAAAATAGCGACCCTCTCTTTTGCTTTAGACTCTTTAAATAGATTTGCACTTAAAAATAGAGCCTCATATAGAGATGTCTTTTGTCTTCCTGCTACTCCTACATCTACTCTTTTTAATAGTCTTACCATGCTCTTCTTATCATAAGTTAGTGGTACTGCAATATATGCAAAGTCTGCAAATATTGTTAAGCCTAGCTTGTCGTGTTTTCGTTTATTTAAAAAATCTATAACTATATCTTTTGCTATATTAAATTTATTATACTGTCTCATAGAGCCACTAGCATCTATTAGCATAGCTATCTCATAACCTCTATCTTCGTCTAAAACAACATCACTTTTAGATATAGGAGTAGCAAGTGCAGCTGCAATTAATATAGATAGTAAAAACCATATACTATTCTCTATAAATACTCTTCTCTTAGCTACTTTTTTAATAAACCTAAACCCAGGAAAGTAGATAGACTCTACCCTTTTAGGGCAAAATTTAATACATACTAAATATATAATAGGTATTATAAAAAATAGTGGATACTCAAACTCTATATTTGCCACTTAATCCCCTTTATAAAGGCTTTTATTTCATCTTTTAAAGAGTTAGGCATATCTGGAATATCTCTTTTATACTTAAACTCTTCTAACTTTCTCTCTATACTGTTGTATCTATCTAATCTACTCTCATCTATAAATATTGCTACATCTTCGCTAAAAATATAGGCTATACTCTTTGGGTCACTATAGTCTATACTCTCTACTCTTCTCTTCGCTAGCTCCTCTTTTGAGAGTTTAAACTTTACTCTCTCTCTTCTATAGATTAGAAAATATAGAGATAATAGTAAAAATAGAGTTACTATAAAAGCGAAAAGATACCATAGTGGGTTAGTATAGCCAATATCTACGATACCCTCTATATCTATTAAATCTAAATCTTTCACTACTACTCTCCTATTGTTAACTCTTAAATATCTGTATTGCTCGTAGGGTTGTATCTTCATCGGTATAGATATTTGCTACCTTTGCCCCAAGCTCAAAAATATGTTCATCTATTTTGCGATCGTGCTCTTTTAGCTCTTCTCTAAATTTATGCAGTAAAGAGCCATCTAAAGATATCTGAGTACCTTTTTTAGTTGCAGGATCTATCAATCCAAGCTCTCCATTAATATTGGGGTTCTCTTCAAAGTGGTCTCTAACTCTAATAGCATATAGCTGATGTTTAGCTAGTAGTGTTAAGTCTAAATCTTCATAAAAATCACCTATAACTACAACTATAGCACCTCTTTTTACTCTACCTTGTAAAAACTCTACTGCACTTTTATAATCTGCTTGCTTATCTAGTAGGTCAGAAGATAAAATCTCATATATCGACGCCTCTACAATGCCACTGCTCTTAGTTGGCTTAAAGTGTCTCTCCACTTTATCGCTAATTAATGCAATCTCTAGCCTATCTCCATTTGATACAGCACTAAAACCAACTAGCGCTAAAAGCTCTGCAACAACATCTTGCTTTGAGCGTTTTGTTCCAAAGGTTAAACCACCACTTAACATAGATACAACTACAATATGTAGTTCACGCTCTTCATTAAACTCGTTAAGTTTTAAAGAACCACTCTTTGCAGTTGCTTTCCAGTTAATTTTTCTAACATCATCACCACTGCTATACTCTCTAATCTCTGCAAAATCTATGCCATCACCCTTAAATGCTGTTAGATGGTTACCGATATTGCCAGTAAATACAGACTTTTTAGCCTTTAAAACTATCTCTTTAACTCGTTGTTCTACCATTACGGAGCCTTAATAGCGCCTAAAATTCTCTCTATAATTTTATTAGCATCTACACCTTTAGCCTGTGCTTTATAAGTTAAGATAAGTCTATGTCTTAGAACATCATAAGCCATCTGTGCAACATTTAATGGAGTTACATAATCTTTGCCCTCTATTAGAGCGTGTGCTGTACTTGCACGATATAGGTCAATTGATGCTCTAGGGCTTGCACCATACTCTATAAACTCAGCAATATCCTCTAAACCATACTCTTTTGGATCTCTTGTTGCAAATACAATTTTAAGCATATATCTCTGTATAGCTTCATCTACATGAACACTATTAAACTGCTCTTTAAGCTCTTGTATATCTTCTATTGAGGCTACTTGATTTATCTCTTTAAAACCATCTTTAGCTACACGGTTTACAATCTCAAACTCCTCATCGAAGCTATTGTAATCTACTAAGACATTTAGCATAAATCTATCTAATTGTGCCTCTGGAAGTTTATATGCTCCCTCTTGCTCTACAGGGTTTTGGGTTGCAAGTACTAAAAATGGTAAATCTAACTTAAATGTATTATCTGCAATTGTAACTTGCTTCTCTTGCATAACCTCTAAAAGTGCAGCTTGTACCTTTGCTGGTGCTCTGTTGATCTCGTCGGCAAGTAGCAAGTTTGTAAAAATTGGACCCTTTTTAATATAAAAAGTAGCCTCTTTTGGGTTGTAAACCTCTGTTCCTGTAATATCACTTGGTAGAAGGTCTGGAGTAAACTGAATACGCTTAAAGTCTAAGCCAATTGCACGTGAGAGTGCATTAATTGCCGTTGTCTTAGCTAGCCCAGGAACACCCTCTACAAGTATATGACCATTTGTTATTAGACCAATAATTAAAGAGTCTATAAGGTGCTCTTGCCCTACTATAATTTTTTTAACCTCTTCTTTAATCGATAATATCTTACTGTTCATAATCGCCTCTTATGGTAATTTTTATCGATATTATACAAGATATAGATATAAATATTGTGCAATCTAAGTAGCAATAAGAGAAAAGTAATAAGCTTTTTTTACTCTAACCACCCCAACCATGCATTTTTTTAGATATTAATAGTAGATTAGAGCTATCAATATCTATTTTACTAGTAGCTACATAGTAGTTATTCTCTAATAGTTCTATATATTTATCTAGCAGACCTCTACTGCTATTATCTAGAAAAATCATAATTAAACCACCATTTTTAATGCTCTTGTGGCTCTTTTTTAAAAAGCTATCTATATCTTGTATCTCAATATCTACAAAGAGATAGTCATAAAACTTACCCTGACGCATATATGATTTTCTATCTAAACTAAAATTTAGTGAGCTCTTATATTTACTATTTACTCTACTATAAAAATCTTGATCTACACATAGAAGTTCGAACTCTAACTCTTTAGACTCTGTATATCTATATACACTCTCTAACTCTATACTATCGTTTGCAGCAAAATATCCTACTCTAGTCGATGGTAGTGGCTGGATAATCTCTAATATTTTCTCTAATTCATCTATATTCATAGTGCTATAATAGTTAAATGTTATAAAAATTAAATTGTAATAGACTATTTTTTAATTAATAAGTAGGGTAGTGTGTATAATTGAACCCCCTGACTAACCTAGAGATTCATAATGAGTTTTGTAAATGAAATATTTGGAGATAACTATGTTAATCAGAGTATTCAGTAGTATGTAGATCTAAAATTATTTTATAACAATAATCAACTACAACTTATAAAATAAGTCTATTTTAAATATCTATAAAGTAATATGTATCAAAAGTTATAAAAATTAAGCCTCACATAAAATAATTAAAAGAGGTTTCATCTTAAGGATATATATGCAATTAAAAATTAACTCTCCACTAGATATGCACCTGCATCTTCGCCAAGACAATATGTTAAAAGTTGTAGCTCCACTTAGCTCTAAAAGTTTCGCAGGGGCTTTAGTTATGCCAAACACTCTGCCTCCAGTTACAACAAAAGAGCAAGTAGTCGCATATAAAAGAGAGATTACAGAAGCAGTAGATAGCGATAACTTTACTTCTTATATGACACTCTTTTTTAAAAATGATTACAGTTACAAGTTTTTAGAAGATATTAAAGATGATATCTTATCTATAAAACTCTACCCAGATGGTGCTACAACAAACTCTGAGGGTGGAGTTGCATCATTTGATATAGAGAGCTTAAGAGAGACACTAGAGGCTATGAGTGATCTTAATATTCCTCTAAATATTCATGGTGAGACAACAGGTTTTGTTATGGATAGAGAAGCAGAGTTTGTACCAATATACGAACAGCTAGCAACTGCTTTTCCAAATTTAAAGATTATTATGGAGCATATTACAACAAAAGAGTCTGCAATGGCTCTTGATAGACATAAAAACCTATATGCAACTATAACACTACACCACCTATTTATTACATTAGATGATGTAGCTGGTGGAATGCTACAACCCCACCTTTTTTGCAAACCAATAGCAAAAAGACCCGAAGATAGAGAGGCTCTTTTAGATTTAGCACTAAATGCTCATCCAAAAGTAATGTTTGGAAGCGACTCTGCGCCTCATCCTAAAGATAAAAAAGAGGCACCTGGATGCGCAGCAGGTGTATTTACAGCACCAATTGCTTTGCCTCTTCTTGCGCAACTTTTTGAAAAACATAATAAATTAGAGAATTTACAAAAGTTTATAAGTGATAATGCAGTTAAAATTTATAATATAAAGCCAATAGATAAAGAGATTACACTAATTAAGCAGAGCTATACAATACCAAGTAAATATAACGATATAGTGCCATTTATGTCTAATAAAAGAGTTGAATGGAAATTTAAATGAATCTAATATCTACAATAGGTAATACACCTCTAATTAAACTAGAGAGAGTTAGTAAAGATTTAAAAGCAAATATATATGCTAAGTGTGAATTTTTAAACCCTGCTGGCTCTATTAAAGATAGAGTAGCACTATCTATGGTAGAAGATGCTTTAAACTCTGGAGTTTTAAACTCTATGCATATTGTAGAGGCAACAAGTGGAAATACAGGCATTGGATTGGCTCTAGTTTGTGCATTAAAGGGAATTAAACTTACAATTGTAATGCCTGAGTCTATGAGTAAAGAGAGAAGAGATATCATAAAGCACTTCGGAGCAGAGCTTATCTTAACAGATGCAAAAGATGGTATGCAAGGCTCTATTGATAAAGCTTTAGAGATATCTAAAGCAGGTGCAGTAATGTTAAATCAGTTTGAGAACCCTTCTAATCCTAAAATACACTATCAAACAACTGCGCGAGAGATTATAAAAGATATAGAAGATATAGATATATTTATTGCAGGTGTTGGAACGGGTGGAACAATTAGTGGAGTTGGAAAGTTCTTAAAAGAGAGAAGCCTTAACTGCACTATAGTAGCAGTAGAGCCTAGTGAGAGTGCTGTAATTGGTGGTAAACAAAAAGGTCTTCATAAAATAGAGGGTATAGGAGCTGGTTTTATACCTAAAAATTTAGATTTAAATGTAGTTGATAAAACGATAGAGATAAAAAGTGAAGATGCAATAGCTATGGCAAAAGAGCTATCTAAAAGAGAAGCCCTATTTGTAGGTGTTTCAAGTGGAGCTAATGTTGCAGCTATATATAAATTGGCAAAGAGTGAGAACTTAGAAGGAAAAACAGTTATAACAATACTTCCTGATACTGCTAGTAGATACCAAAGTACGGATCTATTTAGCTAGATGTATATAGAGATAACTAAAGATAGTTTTACATTACTACCAAGTGGCGATAAGCTTGAACCAAGCACAATAGATATAGATATAGATATAGATAGATCTCTACTATTTGAGACAATTAAGATAGAGAATGGAAAGATTTTTAACTTAGAGTTACATCAAAATAGGGTAGATAGAAGCTATAGAGAGCACTTTTTTACAAATTCTAAATTTAAACTAAAAGATATATTAATAAATTTACCTAAAAATGGGCTATATAGGGCAAAAATAGAGTATGATAGTAGAGGTATTACTAACTTCTCTTACTATATATATAGTGCTAAAAGTATAAAGAGTATTAAAATAGTAGAGGTAGATAGATTAGATTATAGATATAAATATCTAGATAGAGCACACTTAATATATATTAAAGATAAATTTAAAGAGTTTGATGAGGTACTAATTACTCAAGATGGCTTTATTAAAGATACTACTATCGCAAATGTAGCACTATATAAAGATAAGTGCTGGTTTACACCAAAAGTGCCACTTTTTCTTGGAACTCAAAGAGAAAATATGCTTACTTTATCTAAAATTAAGCAAAAAGATATACACTATACCGAACTTTCAAACTATACTAAAATAGCTATTTTAAATGCTATGGTAGAGTTTAAGATATTATACTAAGGATTAAGATGAATAGTGAAATTTACCAAAATAGCTCATATAAAGAGTTAGCAATTAAAAACTGCTACAATACTGTAGAGTATCTATTAAAAGAGAATTTAGATTTTGCAATAGTAACATATACAAATGTTATAGATTATAATCCAGAAATTCCATCTGATGTTGCAGAGTTCGAAGAGAGTGCAATATTTTTAATTGCAGGTTATAGTAAGCAGAGTGCTACGGTTACAGATGGTTATTTATCATTCGAAGCTGCTTTTGGAGAGTCTAATTTTGGTTCTGTACTATCTATACCACTAGAGGCAATTATGCAAGTAGCATTAGATGATGATCTACTACTAGTTAACTACTATGAGCCAAAAGTTAAAGAGGTTAGTAATCAAGATATATCTCTTCAATCTCTTTTAAATAATCCAGAAAATCAGAAACTTATTAAAAAAAGAGTAGCAAAAAAGTAGCTTTTATTAATAATTTGTTTACTTTTTGTTCTATATTAGTTAATTTTATTGACTTCTTTAAAAAAAATATGATATACTACTCATGTAAACAAAAAAACAAGGAGATTTACAATGAAAAAAGGTCTATTATTATCTGTAGTTGCTACAGGTGTTATTTTTGCAGGTGGAAATATTGCTCCAGCAGCTCCAGTAGTTCAACCAACTGTTGCTCCAGCAGCATGTGATTTCTACGGTAGTATTGGTGTTAGATATGAGGCATATAGTGATTTAAATGGTGATAATTTATTTAATAAAGATTTAAACAAAGCATATATGGCTTTAGTTTTAGGTGTAGAGAAAGATTTAGGTAACGGTTTTGGAATTGGTGCTGAATTAGGTGCATTCAAAGCTTCTAATGATCTTGGTAAAGCTTTAAAAGGTGAAAAAGCTGAGCTTTCTCAACTATTTGTAACTTATAAAACTGGTAATACTACAATTAAAGCTGGTAGACAAGCTCTTCCTAAGTCACTTTCTCCATGGGCATGGACTGATAGTACTTTAGGTGTTAAAGATACAACTTTCGAAGGTGTTGTAGTTGTTAATACTGATGTTAAAGATACAGTATTAGTAGGTGCTTGGATTGCAAAAGTTGGTTCAGGTGATACATTTGTAAAAGTAAATGGTAAAGACAACAAAGGTCTTTTCGCAGCAACTGCTCAATATAAAGGTATTGCTGATACTACTTTAACTGGTAGTGTTTACTATATTACTAAACCAGTTAAAGCTACAACTGCTTGGATCTCTGCTGAGACTAAAGCTAATGGTGTTGATTTAGGTTTACAAACTGTTTATGCTAAAGCTTCAGGTTCTAAAGCAACAACTGCTGTAGCTGCATATGCTGGTAGTACATTTGGTGATGTAACTGCTAAATTAACAGCTGCATATATCAAAAGTGGTGATATCACTTTAGCTCCTACTGGTACAAGTGCATTCTGGGGTAACTCATTTGCTGCATTTGGTGGTAATATAGATGCTGAGGGTAGTAAACAAAAAATCGTAAGATTAGATCTTGGTTACAAATTACCAATGGGTGATATCTATGGTGGTGTAGCTTATGATAAAAATAGTGGTGGTGACTTTGATAAAGCTGTTGGCGCTAGAGTTGGTTACAACTTCAAAGTATCTAATGTAAATGCTAAAGTTGAGTATAGATACCTTAAATTTACTGGATCAGACTTTGATGCTAAGCAACACAGAGTTAGAGTTCAAGGTGTTTATAAGTTCTAAGAACTTCTTTACACTTTTTAACTACTTAAGCCTCTTGGCTTAAGTATCGTATATATATCTGAATAATCACACTTTTCTAAATAGTTTTAATTACAAAATATTATGTTATAATACCTCTAAAAGGATTTATAATGAAATATCTAATAGCAACACTACTATTATTTAACTTTATCTACTCAAACTCAATTACAATATACAGTAATAACTTAGCATTTATAGAAGAGAGTTTTGATATAAATTTAACTAAAAAAACTAACAAAATAACTATAGATAATTTACCAAAAACTATTATATCTGATTCAATATTTATAGATAAATTAAAGGTTAAACTAAAAGAGTATATACCTAAAGAGGAGAATTATATTAAGAGTATTTTAGATGTTAATATAAACTCAACAGTAGATTTTATATTTAATAAAAAGCTTTTAAGAGGTAAGATAGTAAATAAAGATCCACTAACTATAAAAGCAGAGAAAAAATTGTATCTGATAGATGATATAAATAAAGTCATATTCTATAAAGAGCCAAAAAATAGAAGTGCATCAAAATTAAATGTTTACTTATCAGAGAGTGAGTTAATTAAAGAGATAAGTTTAAACTATCTTCTTAATTCTATTAATTGGTATGCTAACTATATTATTAATTTAGATAAATCTACTATAGATTTAAACTCTTGGGCTACAATTACTAATAGTAGTGGTAAAAGTTTTAAGAACTATAACTTAAAACTTCTATCAGGAGAACTAAATAGAGTATCACAAAGATCTAGGATTTATAAGGAGAGAAGAGTGCTTAAAAAATCTACAACTTCATTAGTTGCTAACTCTATAGATATACCAACTAAATCGATAGCAAATTACTATAGCTATATATTACCAGGTAAATTTAATATTACAAAGAGTATTCAAGTAAAACTTTTTGAGAAAAATAGTATTAAATATAAAAATTATGGAGTAGCATATAATAGTAGATTTAGTAGATATTCTGAGTCAAATCTTAAGTTTAATAATATTATAGAGTTTAATAACGATAATAAGTCAATTTTACCAGCTGGAGTCGCTAGAGTATTTAAAGATGGCTACTATGTAGGCGAGTCAAATATTATAAATACTCCAAAGGGAGAAAAAATTAAATTAGCAATTGGTACACTCTATGATGCTGTTGGTAGCTCTAAAGTAGTAGAGTATATAGAGAGAAATCACTATAAAAAAGTTACCACACAATATAAAATAAAAGATAGAGGAAGCAAAAAACTACTGCTTATTCTTGATGAAAAAATACCTCATTATGGTAATAAAATAGTACTAAAAAACCAGTGCAAAGATAATTGTAGCTACAAAAAGCTTGATGCATTTAGAAATAGATTTACAGTAGAGTTAAATCCAGAGAGTAGTTACGAATTTAACTCTACAATTGAGATATTTAATTAGTGAGATTAATCGGCTTAAATAGTTCCCTTTATCCTAAGCCTAACATAATCAAGTATCCAAATATTTTTATTTTTATCAAACAATCTATCTTTACAAATCTCTTCTACCTCTTGCTTTAAAGTATCAAATTGAAAGGGTGTTAAGTTCTTGCAAATTCCATTGGCAAATATATCAAGCCACTTAGCAAGACTATTCATAGGTGTTGGGCGAGGGATTAGCTCTATATGCTCTACCTTAAATCCATTATCTACTAAAAGCTTTTTATACTCATCTACACTTGGAAAATACCATATATTGTTAAACTCTCCAAATTCAGGGTGCTTTGTAAATACAACTTCTATTGCATCAATTACACTCTTCATATTGCCCTCTCCACCAAACTCTGCAACAAATCTTCCACCATGCTTTAAAGCTCTTTTTATAGACTCTACTGCACCTTTGGCATCTTTGACCCAATGCAAAGCTGCATTTGAAAAAACAGCATCAAACTCATTTACAAATGCTATATTGGTAGCTGAACAAACTACCGCTTCTATCCCTTTTGCTCTACAAGCTTCTACCATTTGGCTACTTAAATCAATACCAACAACCTTAGCACCACTTTTTTGAATCTCTACAGCCAAGGTTCCATCGCCACACCCAACATCAAGCACTCTTTCGCCCTTTTTAGGGTTTAGTAACTCAACAATAGGCAATGCCAACTGCGATACAAAAGCTGTATGAGTGCTATACTCTTTTGGGTTCCATTGGTTGGTTTCTTTGTCTGTTTCTATTTTAGTACAGATAATCACACCTGTAGCCCAATCCATCTGTGTCATATGTAAATCTTCTCTAGCGTTCAAAATCTCTATTAAGGCATCGACCTTTTTGTCATGCCCCTCTGGCCAATTTGGTTGTGGCAACATATCATCAATGACATAGATACCTCCTACTTTTAACAATCTCAAAGCCTCTTCTAAATAGTGGTACTTCCCTGGCCAGGTATCTGCAAATATGAAATCTATACTGTTTTCTTTAATCTCATCTATAACCTCTTCGCCCAAACCTACTCTAAAATCTATACGGTTATCGCTACCTAAGTATTTTTTGGCAATGCTTACCAACCTCTCGTCATTATCAACAGTAATAAGATGACTCTTTGTATCCATACTATGCGCTATCCAAGCAGTAGACAATCCACTACCTGTTCCTAATTCTAATATCTTTGCATCTGGTTTACTCGCTACCAATGTAGCTAAAAATCTACCTACTAAGGCATCTGATGTTTGGTCAAAACCTATAGCTTTTGTCTCTTTTACTATTGCGTTTATTGTCTTGTTTATATTTTTCATTTTTTTTCTTTATTTCTGTAGGGTGTAATTGCCATCACACCAAAAATTTGATATGCCAATATATGATTTTATCCATAGAAAAAGGTGTTGTAAGGGTACAACACCCTACGGGAATATTGCATACACAGCCATTGAAGCTAGTCATCCAATCAAGGAATCTATAAAAAATATGAGGTACGCTTAGAGGCTAAGCAGGAAAAATGAGAGAAGGAGAGCAGAAAATCTTTGGGTGATTTGTGTTGTGTATGAAAATGGTTTCATGTGGCTCTCCTTTTGGTTTTGTTGGTGGTATTCTAGTGGATTATTTTTTGTTTGTCAAATAATGTTATACTTCACTTATGCAATTCAAACTAAAAAACAATCAAGAAATTTCCCTAGAAATACTACGAAAACCAAAACTAAAAAACATCAATTTACGCATCACGCCAAAGGGTGTCGTGGTGTCGTCAAATAGGCAAACACCTTTGGCTGACATTGAAGCGTTTGTGTTGT
>CAMZLH010000037.1 GCA_947311565.1 uncultured Nitratifractor sp. | reverse complement strand
GGTTATTACTTTTGCTAATACTTCACTTTCGATACTGCAGATTATTTTTTAACAGTTATTGTTACTATTTTATTAACTCTTCTACCTTTTTTATTTTTGGTAGTGCTACTGCTAGGCAGTATGGTTGGTTTGGGTTTTTTCTAAAGTAGTCTTGGTGGTACTCTTCGGCTTTATAGTAGTTTTTTATTGATTCTACTTTTGTTACTATTTTTCTATCTAAGTTTTGAGAGATGTTACTTATATACTCTTTTGCAACTCTTTCTTGATCTTGATTTAGTGTTATAATTGTAGATCGATATTGTGAGCCATAATCTCCACCTTGTCTATTTAGGGTTGTTGGGTCGTGTATTTTAAAAAAAATCTCAAGTAGTCTCTTGTAATTTATTTTGCTACTATCGTAAGTTATTTTAATAACCTCTGCGTGTCCTGTTGTATCTGTACATACCTCTTTATATGTTGGGTTATCTATGTGACCATTTGCATAGCCACTCTCTACATCTAATACTCCATCTACTATCTCAAAAGCTGCCTCTAAACACCAAAAACAGCCTCCTCCTAATATACTCTCTTCTTTCATTATTATCCTCTTCTTTTGTATGGGTCAATTTTATCTACTATTATATCGGCAATAATATTTCCTAGTAGTGTTAGTAGTGCACCTATTATTAAAATACCCATAATTACTGGGTAGTCTCTGCTAAGGGCTGCTTGGAAAAATAGTAGACCCATGCCATCTATAGAGAAAATCTGCTCTAATATAACACTGCCACCAAGTAGTCCTGGTAGTGATAGACCAAGTATTGTAACTATAAAAGGCATTAAATTTTTATATATATAATCTTTTTTGATTACTTTTTGACTTAAACCTCTACTTTTTGCATAAAATATGTAGTCACTTTTTAGTATATCGGTGGTTAAAGATCTAATATATAGCATTAGTGAACCAAAGCCAGTAAATACTATTACAAATATTGGAATAACTAAGTGATATAGCATATCTAAGTAGTGCTCAATACCCTCTTTTGCTTGCATGCTCTCTAATCCTGTTATTGGGAACCACTCTAATTTTAAGCCAAATAGTATAATTAATATTAGAGCCAAATAAAATGATGGAGTTGCATAGCTTAGTAGGGCAAATTGCTTTAAAAAGTTATCGTATTTACCACCTTGCATGGCACTTTTTACTCCAAAATGTAGAGCTAGAATAAATAGAATTACCATAGAGATAATATTTATTGCCAATGTTATACCAAGTCGGCTTTTAATATCGTCTATAACACTATTTCCACTAACAAATGATATTCCAAAATCTAAAGTTACTATAGATTTTAGCCAGCCAAAATATTGTTCTAAAAGAGGTTTATTTAATCCGTAAACCTCTTTTAGATGAGCAATAGCCTCTGGTGTCATATTGGGGTTTAAAGATCCAGCACCAAAAAAGCTATTTGGTGCTGCATATATTGCTATAAATGATATAAAAGATATTAGCAGTAGAACTAATGTTGTGTATGCTATTTTTTTAAATATTATATTAAGCAATTAACCCTTTCTTTATAAGTTTTGCAAACTCTTTTGCATCAAGAGATGCAGAGCCAACAAGTACACCATCTACACTCTCTATTTCTTTAATTGACTCTATAGAGTCAACTTTAACGCTACCACCATATAAAATATCTGCACTAAATTTACTCTTTAGTTTGTTGTGAACTAGCTCTATATCTTTAGTTGTAGCACTAATACCAGTTCCTATTGCCCATATTGGCTCGTATGCTATAGTTATATTACTGTAGCTTGTATCTATACCTTCAAACTGAGCAAATAGATACTCAAATAGAGCATCTTCACCTTGCTCTCTAACCTCTAGAGGCTCTCCTATGCAGTAGATTATATCAAAATTTTTCTCTTTATAGAAGTTGAATTTTTTAGCTATAAACTCTTGTGATTCTCCTAATATCTCTCTTCGCTCACTATGTCCTATAAGAATAGTTTTAATATTAAACTCATCTAATTGCTCTATTCCAATCTCTCCTGTATAGGCACCAGAATTTTCAAAATATCCATTTTGTGCACCTACAACTACTTTTTTAGAGCTTTCTTGTAGAGCAGTTGCAGGTGGAAAGATGTAGATATTTGCACAATCTACGTCTTCTAATTCTTTATTGATATCTTCTATATATTTAGAAGTAGAAGCTCTTGTGTGCTTCATTTTAAAGTTAGCATAAAATTTCATCTACTCAGCCTCCAGTGCAGCAATACCTGGTAGCTCTTCGCCCTCTAGTAGTTTTAAGCTTGCTCCTCCACCAGTACTAACAAATGTCATCTCATCTATATCTCCAGATCTTGCAACAACATCTGCTGTATCTCCACCACCTACAACTGTAGTTGCGTGAGTCTCTGCTACATAGTGTGCCATTTTAGTAGAGCCTTTTGCGAATTTATCCATCTCATAAACTCCCATAGGTCCATTCCAGATAATTGTTTGTGCATCATTTAGAACCTCTCTAAATAGCCTTGTAGAAGCTGGTCCAATATCTAGTCCCATCCAATCTTTTGGTATCTCTTGAGATGGTAGATATTTAACGGTAGTGTTCTCTTTAAACTCTGCTGCTGCAACTACATCTACAGGTAGATAGAATTTAACACCTTTCTCTTTAGCTTTATCCATAACTCTTTGTGCTTCATCTAAAAGGTCATTCTCTACTAAAGAGTTACCAATTTCATATCCCATTTGCTTTAAGAAGGTAAATGCCATTCCGCCACCAATAATGATTTTATCTACACTATCTAGTAGCTTATCTAACGCTTGTAGCTTACCAGATACTTTACTTCCACCAACTATTGCAACAAATGGTCGAACTGGATCTTTTAAAATTTTTCCAAAAAATGTAATCTCTTTAGCTAACAAAAATCCTGAAGCTCTGTTTTGTTTAGTATAAAATTTTGTAATTGCATCTATAGATGCATGTTTTCTATGGCAAGCGCCAAATGCATCGTTTATATAAATTTCTGCAAATTGGCTCAACTCTTTTGCAAACTCTTCACTATTGTTAGTCTCTCCTTCGTCAAACCTTAGGTTCTCTAGTAAAAGAATATCACCATCTTGCATCTGATCATATAGCTCTTTTGCTCTAGTTGTAACTACTGCACCACTCTTAGAGTCATCAAAGAATAGATTATTTTTAATTTTTAGTAGTGTATCTAATCTCTTTGCCACATCTTCTAATGAGTGCTCAGGTGTAAATTTACCAGCCTCTGGGCGTTCAAAATGAGAAGCTAAAATAACTTTGCATCCTCTATCTATACAGTATCTGATAGTTGGAAGTGCAGCTCTAATTCTTCTATCATCTGTTATATTACCAAACTCATCTTTTGGAACATTAAAGTCGCATCTAATAAAAACACTTTTACCATCAATATTAATATTTTTAATTGTATTCATAAACTCTCCCTCTTTTATTTACATTATTTTACTAAAAAAAGATAAAATAGCATATAGTAAATCGAATATTGAGGAAACTATGATAGAAAAAGTAAAATATGCCATCTTTGGAGGTAGTTTTGATCCTCCACATCTAGGGCATAAAGAGATTATTAAACGAGTTTTGGAGTTAAAAGATGTAGATATGCTCTTAGTAGTGCCAACATATCTTAATCCTTTTAAGCGCAATTTTAGTGCAGATGCAGAGCTTAGGTTAGAGTGGGTTAGAAAAAGCTTTTCTTTTGAAGGTGTAGATTTTAGTAGTTTTGAAATAGAGCAAAATAGGGCAGTATATACAGTAGAGACATTTAAAGAGCTATCTAAAAGTCGAGATATAAGATATATTGTAATTGGTGCTGATCATTTAGAGACTCTTAATAGATGGAGAGAGTTTGAGTATTTAAATAGCAAAATTACTTGGATTATTGCAACTAGGGCAGGGGAGAGTCTAGATTGTAGTTTCTTAAGAGACTCCCTTGTTATAGAAGTAGATATAGATATTAGCTCAACTTCTATTCGAAGTTGCAATTTCTTGGATATGGTAGATAAAAAAATCCAAAAACAAGTGGCTTTAGAGTATAATTGCAAAAAAGTTTAAGGAAACTAATGAGTATTAGTAGCAGAGTAGATAGCATAGTTAAAGTGCTAGATGAGAAAAAAGGTAGCGATATAGAAGTTTTTAACTTAGAAGATAGTGACTATATTGCAAAATCTGTAATTTTAGTTAACTCTTTGGGTGGCAAACATACAAGCGCACTTTATGATAATTTAAGAGTTGCTTTTAAAGATATGGATGAAACTCTTTTAGGAGCAGATGATAGTGATGAGTGGATTGTTTTAGATTTGGGTGATATATTGATTCATATTATGACACCAAGTTATAGAATGAGATATAAATTAGAAGAGTTCTTAAAAGAGCTTAAAGAGGGTAAATTTAAGGTTGATGGCGAGGCTTAAACCTCGTATCTTGAGCCATCTATATAGTTTAAAATAAAGTAGCTACCCATTGTAACTATAGGTAGTATAAATATCTTCCAGTATAGTCTATTTTTAAATATATAGTAAATAAGTGCCAAATAGCTAGCTATTAGCGATAATATATGTATAAAGAATATAACTCTTATAGATTTTGTTAAAATATATCCACTATAGCCCATGGTTAAAATGTAGCCAAAGAGGGCTATAGATATTAGGGCTTTTTTAATATTTTTATCTCTTTTGTAGAGTAAAAATATTACTAAGAGTGTAACTAGTGTTAAAACTACTACTCGTCCCATATTAAATTCTCTCTAGAACTTCTATTCCAATTAGATTAAGAGATACTTTTATAGCATTTGCTGTTGCTTTTGCTAAGATTAATCTAGACTCTTTTTGCTCTTGGCTAACACCATCTTTCAAGATTGGGTTTTGCTCGTAGAACTTCATAAATAGGGTTGCTAACTCATATAGGTAACTTGTAATTATATGTGGCATTGCCTCTTTGTATGCTTTTATTAGAGTATCTTCTAAAGATAGTACTTTAAGAGCTAGGCGTCGCTCTAGCTCATCACCAAGAGTTGGCTCAGTTTCAGCAATATCTCCAGCTTTAGTTAAGATGGAGTTAATTCTTGCATATGCATATTGCATGTATAGTGCAGTATTTCCATCTAGGCTTAGCATTTTATCCCAATCAAAAATATAGTTAGATTGGCGATTTATAGATAGATCAGAATATTTTAAAGAGCCAATTCCTACAACCTTTGCAATATGCTCTAGCTCTTCGTTTGAGTATTCGTTGGCTCTATTTATTACACCTTTAGCTCTATCTACGGCTTCATCTATTAACTCTTTTAACTTTACTGTACCACCACTTCTAGTTTTAAATGGGCGTCCACTCTTATCTAGCATCATTCCAAATGCTATATGCTCTAGTTTAGTATCGTTATTTGCGTACTCTGCATCTTTTGCTGTTTGAAAGACTTGTTTAAAGTGTTCTGCTTGTCTTGCATCTACAACATAGCATACTCTTTTTGCACCAAGCTCTTGGACTCTAAATTTTATTGCAGCTAAATCTGTTGTTGCATAGAGGTAGCCTCCATCTGCTTTTTGTATAATTATTGGGTTTTCGCTATCTTCAAAGAAGATACACTTTGCACCTTGGCTCTCTTTTGCTATCTCTTTGGTCTCTAAATCTTTAACAATATTACTTAATTGGCTATTGTACCAGCTTTCGCCTCTTACATGAGAGCTATCTAGTTTTACATTTAAAGAGTTATAAATATCTTGTGCATGTGCCAAAGACTTTTCTATAAAGGTACTCCATAGTTTAAGTGTCTCTGCATCGCCACCTTGAAGTCTAACAACATTTTGTCGGCTTTTGTTTGCAAACTCTTCGCTTTCGTCAAATCTTTGCTTTGCCTCTTTATAAAATTGCTCTAAGTCGCTAAGTTTGGCATCTACATTCGCACCTGACTCTTCAAAATATGCAACCAGCATACCAAATTGTGTTCCCCAGTCACCAATATGGTTTTGGCGAATTACATCGTCACCTAAAAACTCAAATAAGTTTGCAATTGTATCTCCAATAATAGTAGAGCGTAGGTGCCCAACATGCATCTGTTTTGCCATATTTGGACTAGAGTAGTCAACTACAACTTTTATAGGATTGTTTAGTTTTGATACACCTGCTCGATTATTTAGAGTATTTAATAGATTTTGCTCTAAAAACTCTTTATCTAGAGTTAGGTTTATAAAACCTGGACCAGCAACCTCTACTTTTGAAAATATAGAGTTACCATCTAGCTCTTTTGCTAAATTTTGAGCTATCTCTCTAGGGTTTGTTTTAAGCTTTTTTGCTAGAGCCATTGCCCCGTTGTATTGGTAGTCGCCAAATTCTACTTTTGTAGCTTCGTTCACTACAACTTCTTCTATCTCTATGCCATTGGCTTTTAGAGCACTATTTACTATATTGTTTAGTTTTGATTTTATCTGCATTTAGATACCTGTTTGTGTAAGATTTGCCCCTTAAAGGAGCGAAGTTTTATGCTTTTTTGCTATCTTCTACTGCTGTTTGAGCACTCTCTTTAGCTTTATCCTCTAACTCTTTTGACTCTTTAGATGCTACCTCTTTTGGTTCATCATCTTCGTTTACAGCCTTTTTGAAGTCTTTAATACCTTTACCTAGACCTTTTGCTAGTTCTGGAATTTTTTTACCTCCAAATAGTAATACTATTACAAGAATTATTGCAAATAACTCCCATCCACCTGGCATACCCATATAAATCCTTTATCTGTTTTGGTTATTATACTTTATTATATCTTAATCATCTTTGTAAATAGTAGATTTATTAAAAATTTGTTAAGAGTAGATTAAGATAATGTAACTATAATTTTAATTGACCGACAGTCAGTCAATTAAAACTTAAGGAGTACTCTTGCCAATAAGTGTAGATAAAGAGAAGAAAAGACGAGATATAGCACTCTCGTGTAAAGAGTTAATTGTTAATGAGCCAATAGATACAATTAGTATAGCTAAATTAGCAAAAGTAGCCTCAATAGGTAAGGGTACTTTTTATGAGTACTTTAAAGATAAAAATGATTTAATATTTGAGCTAGTTAATATATTAATGCAAAAACAAAATTCTGAACTAGAGAATAATTTAAAGTATTGTAAAGATACAAGAGAGAAGGTAAAGCTATTTAGTAGCTTTTTTTATGATGAAGATAGTTTCGAGTTAAGAGAACTATATAAAGAGTTTAAAGCAGTATCTTTGGTATCTACAACGGATGATATTAAAGAGTTTAATAGTAAGTGTAATAACTTTTATAGTGAGTGGATAGGAACAATAATAGATGAGGCAATTGAGTCTAAAGAGTTAAAAGAGGTAGCAAGACGGTTTGTTTTGGTTGTATATACAATGAGTGAAGGTATGTTTATACAATCTGTAACTACAAAAGATATTATCGATTTGAGAGTAGATTTAAATAGAGCAATAGATGATATTTTTGATTTAGTAGAGATAAAGGATTAGAAGTGAGGGTAGTTGTTTTTTTAATATTTTCAGTAATTTTGCAAGCTCAGAGTTTAAGTGGGCTTTTAAATAGAGTTGAGAGTAATGGATATTTAGAGGCTAAAGAGTATGAGTCTTTAGCTAAAGATAGTTTAGTTAGCTCATCTAAAAGTAGTAAAATGCCTACTATTGATTTAGCTGCAAAATTATCTAAGAGTTCTCCTAGCTCTTTATTTATTGCACCAAAGAGTGCATCTTTGGCTATTTTACTCAAGTATAATATATACGATAGCAGTAGAGCCAAAAATGATACAATATCTAAAAGGTATCAATACAAAGCATCTAAACTTGAAGTTGCATCTTTTACTAAGAGTTTAGAGTTAAAGGTTGCAAGTTTATACTTTAGTTACTATAAAGCAAGAGCCAATATTAAGGCTTTAAATATGCAAAAAAAAGCATTAAATGCTACTCTTAATAGAGTTAAAAAGTTTAAAACAGCTGGCTTGGCTACAGATGTTGAGATAGATAAAATAAGAGCTATTTTAGAGCAAAATAGCTATGCAAAAGAGAGTATAAATTTAACTCTTAATAGATTAAAAGAGGAGCTTAAAGTTACTACAAATAGCAACTTTAAGTATCTAAAGCTTCAAAGATTAAAAGAGCCAAGAGCAATTGGAATAAAAGAGTCAGACTCTATTTTAAAACTAAAAGCAGACGCTAATAGTTTAAACTATAAAGCTAAATCAGTAGAGTCTGCTCTTAAGCCACAAATTAATCTATCTTATCAGTACGCAAAGATAAAAAATTACGATACTAAACCAACTCCTTTTGGAAAGTTGCCAAATTATAACTCTAAATTAGATTTAAGTGCAACGCTTAGAGTCTATGATGGAGGTAGTGTTAAAGATATAAGTGAATCTATAAGGTATAGTAAACTAGCTCTACTTAGTAAAGCAAATCAGTTATATAAAGAGCAGAAAAGTAATTTAAAGATAGCAAAGCTGGAGCTTAAGAGTAAAAGAGTTAAGCTAAGAGCTGCAAAGCGTGAATTTAAGGCAGCTTCCTCTTTATATGTAAGCGTAAATAGAGAGTATCAAGAGGGTTTAGTAGATTATATAGCTTACTTAGATGCACTAACGCAAAAGGTCTTAGCTAAGGCTAAAGTAGATGAGAGTAGTTTTGATTTAGAGCTATCTAAAGCACTAATTTACCACTATAGTGGATATAGTTTGAAAGGATTTTTAAGATGAGAAGATATGTATTAATATTATTAATGGTTGTATTTGTAGATGCAAAAGAGATATATGCAACTTTTAATGTAAAACCAGCAAAAGAGGCGACTTTGGCATTTAATGCAACAGGAATAATAGATAAGTTTAGAGTCGATATTGGATCAAAAGTAAAAAATAGTGAAGTTTTAGCAGAGCTTAAAAGCAGAGATATATCAGCAAATGTTAAATTGTCTAAAGTTGCTCTAAAGTATGCACAAAAAGATTTAAATAGAATGTTAAAGGTTAAGAGTGTGATAGATGAGGCTAAATTAGATAAATTTAGATTTAATGTAGAGTCTGCAAAAGCGAAACTGGAATTTACAAATGCTCTGTTAAATAATACACTTCTTAAAGCACCTTTTGATGGTGTAATAACAGATAAATATTTAGAGGTTGGAGATGCAGTTAGTGGCATGACACTAAAGCCAGTTTTAAAGATAGAGAGTCAGCATAAGAGAAAATTGATTATAGAGTTTGACCAAAAATATGTAAGCAGTGTTAAGGTTGGAGATAGCTTTAAATATAGCTTTGATGGAGAGAAAAAGAGTTACAGTGCAAAGATTAAAAAGGTTTACCCAACTATCAATATAAATAAGAGAAAAGCTATTGCTGAGGCTATAGTTGAAGATGTGCCAGTAGGACTATTTGGTACAGGTAGTATAGAGGTTAAATAGATGTATAAATTTGCAATAAAGCGTCCAATTGCGACGCTAATGTTTTTTATGATATTTATTGTTTTTGGATTAATTTCGTATAAAAGTATGCCAGTTAATCTATTTCCTAAGGTTGATTTTCCTGTTGTTTCTATTCAGACAGCCTATTATGGAGCAGATGCTTCTACAGTAGAGACAAAAGTAACAGATAAACTAGAAGAGGCTATAAGTGGAATAGATGGCATAAAAAAGGTAAAATCTACAAGTTATGATAACTTTAGTTTAATTATTGTGCAGTTTGAGCTAGAGAAGGATTTAGATGAAGCAACTAACGATATTCGCGATAAAATAGGTTCTACTTCTCTACCTAAAGAGGTAGAGAAGCCAATAGTTAGAAAGCTAGGTGCTGGGGGAGATGTTATAACACTTTTTGTTTCGGCAAAAGATGGTAATGAGCAAAAATTAATGGAGTTAGCAGATAAGAGGCTAAAGCCAAAACTACAAAGAGTAAAAGGTGTTGGAGCAGTAGATATTATTGGATTTAGAGATAGAGAGGTAAAGATACTTTTAGATCCAAATAGATTAAATAAGTATGGACTTAGTGCTAATGAGCTAAGTGGTATTGTAACATCTAATAACCTATCTTTAGGAACAGGTAAAATTATTACCAAAGATAAAAATATAATGATTAAATTAGAGGCAGATGCAAAGAGTGTATCTGAGCTTAAAGAGCTTGTCGTAAGCCCAGGAGTTAAGCTAAAAGATGTAGCAGATGTTGTAGATTCTTTGAGCGATATTAAGAGTTACTCTAGTGTAGATGGCAGTGTTGGTGTCTCTTTGGTTGTTAAGAAGATTTCTGGTGAAAATACACTAAATATTATTAAAAGTGTTAAGGGAATATTACCACACTTAAAAGAGTTGCTTGGAGAGAATTATAATATTTTGGTTTTGTCTGATAGGTCAAATAAGATTTTAGAGATTATGAATAATGTTACATTTGACCTAATATATGGGGCTATTTTGGCGATTATTATTGTATTTTTCTTTTTAAGAAGCGTAACAATTACGCTAGTTTCGGCTATTGCAATACCAACTTCTGTAATTGGGACATTTGCAATTATGAATTGGATGGGGTATGATTTGAACCGTTTAACAATGATAGGTTTAACCCTTGCAATTGGTATATTTATAGATGATGCAATAGTTGTAACAGAGAATATTGCAAAAAAACTAGAGCATGGTTTAAAGCCATTTGAGGCATCTTACGAGGGTGTAAAAGAGATAATGTTTTCAGTTTTAGGAATGTCTGTTGTGCTTTTGGCTGTCTTTATTCCTGTTGCATTTATGAGTGGAATTGTTGGGCTTTTCTTTAACTCGTTTGCTATGACTGTTGCTGCTGGTGTAGTGTTGTCGTTTTTAGTTGCAATTGCGTTAATACCTTCGGTTAGTGCAAGGACTTTAAGTGGAAATGTAAGCTGGTTTCATAAAATTACAGAGCCAATGTTTGTAGTGATAGAGAGAGTATATGCATCTATATTAAAGTGGGTTGTAAAGCTTAGATTTTTAACAGTTGCTTTGGCTATTGGGGCAATGGTTGTTTCTGTAAAATTCTTTGGGGTTGGTATGGACTTTTTACCAATGGAGGATAATAGTGAATTTACAGTAAAGATAAAAGCATCTTTAGGAACAAATATAGATGAGATGAAGCGTATTGCAGAGCCAATTACAAAAGAGTTAAAGAGTAATAAGAATATAGAATACACAGTTCTCTCTATTGGATACAACGCGGCAAAAGAGCAGCATAAGGCAAAAATTTATGTTCGCTTAATTCCAAAGAAAAAGAGGCTAAGCTCTTCACAAGCAGATATTATGAAGAGGTTTAGAGAGAAGTTTAGTAAAATTAAAGAGGCAAAAGTAATTGTAGATAAGATACCACCATTTGATACAGGCTCAGCAACTGCACCCCTTCAAATTGTAATTACAGGGGACTCTTTAGAAAAATTAGATGAGATTTCGTCTAAGTTGATGAAAAAGATGAAGAGTATAAAAGGTCTTGTTGAGGTAGATAGAGATTACGAATATGGAAAGCCACAACTAAGTGTTAAGGTGCTTAAAGAGAGTGCAAAAAGAGTAGGTGTATCGCCTCAGCAAATTGCAGCGGTCTTACTTAATACCTACTCTAGTAATAGAGTGGTATCTCATATTCAACAAAATGGTAGTGAATTTGATATTACGATGAGATTAGATAATATTTATAGAGATAATATAGAAGCACTAAAGAGCCTACAAGTACGCTCTAGAAGTGGAAATATGATAAGTTTAGATGGGCTGATAGATGTTAAATTGGTAAAAACAGTAGCCTCTATTAATAGATATGATCGTGAGAGAAAAGTAATGGTGTCGGCAGTGCCAGATGGGATAAGCTTAAATAAGGCAGTAGAAGATGTAGATAAAGTCTTAAATAGAATGCTTCCAAAGGGTTATAGTTATAGATTTACAGGAGATGCAGAGAGAATGAAAGATACAGCAAAAGCCTTTGCAAGTGCTATTGGCTTAGCAGTTATTTTAATTTATATAATATTAGCAGCTCTTTACGAGTCGTTAATTCAGCCAATTATTATTATGATTGCAATGCCACTATCGGTTGCAGGTGTGCTAATTGCCTTGCATACAAGTGGGAACAACTTTAGTATATTTGTTATGATTGGATTAATACTTTTAATTGGAATGGTTGGAAAAAATGCAATTTTAGTTGTAGATTATGCCAACAGAGCAATAAAAGATGGATTAGATGTAAATGAAGCATCTTTAGAGGCAGGAGAGAAGCGTTTTAGACCAATTGTAATGACAACAGTAGCTATGATTGGAGCTATGATACCACTAGCATTCATAGAGGGTCCGGGGTATGAGAGTAATTCACCAATGGCATTAGCAATTATAGGAGGAATGATAAGTTCAACAATTTTATCGTTATTTGTTGTTCCAGCTTTCTATAGAATACTTTATCCTCTAGATAGATTGCTTAGAAGATTATATGAGAGAGAGGATTTAAAGTGAGTAGCTGGATATATTTAGCATTAGCTATTATTTTAGAAGTTACGGGAACAACAGCAATGAAGCTATCAGATGGGTTTACTAAATTAGTGCCATCTGTTGTTATGTCTATAGCATATATTCTATCTTTGTGGGCATTAACGGTTGCTCTAAAGAGAATAGATATGAGTATAGCTTATGCAATATGGGCAGGAGTTGGGACAGCTATTATTACTTTTATAGGTATAGTATATTTTAAAGAGTCAATAACGACTCTTAAAATGGTAAGTGTTGGTTTAATAATTATGGGTGTTGTAGGATTGCACTTAAGCAGCAGCTAGAGTCTGATCTGCTGCATTATATTGTTTTATAATATTTGTTAGATATTCACTTTTTTTCATTTTAATGCCATCAATAAAGATAACATTTTCAACAAGAGAGTGTAGTTCGAATGCTCTATTTTTGATTACTCTCTCTATTATCTCATCTGTTGGTTTTGTATCGTATTTATATTGTAAATATATATCATCAGATAGTAAAAATGTAATTTCATTATTATCTATAAGGATATATAGATTCTCTTTTTTAGCATTCTTAATAATTATAAGTAGCAGAGCGATTGAGACTGTAAAAGATATAGTAAGAAACATATTAAAGACCTCCCCTTTTCACCGATTATATATTAAACTATTTAAGATTTAGATAATATTCTTAAAATTTATGTTTATAATGTGAATTGTACCCTATTATATAGTGAGAAAACTTAATATTGTCTCATAATATTGGTATATTTAAGTAGTTTAGTATTGGTGTAAAATATGTGAAGATAAGTAACAATAAAGAGTTACACCCCTTTATTGTCTCTTTTTTTGAGCATTCCTTTCATGCTATTGTAACTATTTAAAGCTCCTAAATAGGCTCTTGCACTTGCTAACATTGTATCTACACTTAAGCCGTGCCCTATAACTGCTGGTTCATCTGTGTTAAAATTTACTTGAACAGTTACACTAGCTAATGCATCTTTGCCTTTTGATATAGATTTTACTTTGTAATCCATTAGTGCACCACTGTGCCCTGTAATTCTATCTATAGTTTTGAATATAGCATCAATAGTACCATCGCCGATTGCTGCATCTGTTACTTCTGAGTTGTCAGGCATTTTTATTGTAATTGCAGCACTAGGAACTCCACCAGTTGCATCCATTAGTTGTAAAGATATAATTTCATAAGCTTTATCTACTGATGTCATGTTGCTTGTAACTAAAGCTCTTAAGTCATCGTCATAGACATCTTTTTTCTTATCTGCTAACTCTTTAAATTTCTCAAATGCACTCTCTAACTCATCTGAACTTAGTGTAAATCCTAATTTTTCTAATTTATCTTTAAATGCTGCTCGTCCAGAGTGTTTACCTAATACTAAAGTATCTTTTAAATCTAAGCCAATCTCTTCTGGAGAGAATATTTCGTAAGTTTTTTTATTTTTTAATATACCATCTTGGTGGATACCACTCTCATGAGCAAATGCATTTTTTCCAACAATTGCTTTATTAGGTTGTGGTTCTATACCAGTAATTGTAGCTATCATTCTACTACTTGGGTAGATCTCTTTAGTATTTATATTTGTATATAGATCATTAAAGTAATCTTCTCGAACCTTTAGTGCCATAATAATCTCTTCTAAAGCTGCATTACCTGCTCTTTCACCTAAACCGTTAATAGTACACTCAATCTGTCTTGCACCGTTTTGTACTGCTGCTAAAGAGTTTGCTACAGCTAAGCCTAAGTCATTGTGATTGTGTACCGAGATTATAGCTCTTCTACCAATATGGTCATAAACCTTTTGTACCATTTGCCCAACTTCACTTGGCATCTTAATACCTACAGTATCTGGTAAGTTAATAGTTTTTGCACCTGCTTCTATTACAGCATCACTTATCTCTTTTAAAAAGCCTATATCGCTTCTTCCTGCATCTTCGCAACTAAACTCGACATCATCAACAAAACTTTTTGCCAAAGTAACAGCCTCTACAGCTTTTTTTATAACTTGAGAAGTAGTCATTTTTAATTTATACTCCATATGTATTGGGCTTGTTGCTATAAATGTATGAATTCTCTGTTTTGGTGCTGGTTTAATGGCTTCGCCTGCTTGTATTATATCGTTTTCCAAAGCTCTAGCAAGTGAACAGACAGTAGAGTTTTTTACAACTTTTGCTATCTGATTTATAGCTTCAAAATCTCCTTTACTTGCTGCTGCAAATCCAGCTTCTATTACATCTACACCCAATTTTTCTAATTGAGTTGCAATTTGAATCTTCTCTTTTGTATTCATAGAAGCACCTGGGCTTTGCTCTCCATCTCTTAATGTGGTATCAAAAATTATAATTTGCTCTTTCATTGTATATTGCCTTTTAGTTTAATATTTATTTTGTATGATAAGTGTTATTTGGGAAAATTATAAAGATAGGAGTAGTATAGAAGAGGCTTTTGTAAAAAATGTTTTAATGTTGGTAACTGTGAAATACATAGTATTAACTCCTTCTTAATTTTTATTATACTATCGTTTTTAACCTTAAATTAAACTATTTTTACTATAATTTCGCCCAACTTAAAAGTTTTACTGTCTCACAACGGGTGTCGCAGTTGAGCTATTTTAATTAATAAAAGAGGAAATATTATGAGAAAAGATATTCACCCAGAGTATGTTGAGTGTAAAGTTACTTGTGCATGTGGTAATTCGTTTGAGATTAAGTCTGCTAAGCCAGAGATGTCTATAGATATCTGTAGTGAGTGCCACCCATTCTTTACAGGTTCTGAAAAGATCGTTGATACAGCTGGTAGAGTTGATAAATTTAAGAAAAAATATAAACTTTCTTAATATTTTTACCCCACTTGGGGTATATATATGATAACACTTCTTCCTACACCAATTGGCAATATTGGTGATATAACCTACCGAATACTAGAGATACTAAAGATAAGTGAACTAATACTTTGTGAAGATACAAGAGTAACTAAACGGCTACTTAATATATTAAAAGATAGATATAATTTAGATTTACCAAAAGTTGATATTGTTTCATTTAATGAGCATAATGGAGAGGCAAGAGTTAAAGAGTATGCTCAAGATATTAAAGATAAAAAAGTGTGCTACATGAGCGATGCTGGTATGCCCGTAATTTCAGACCCAGGACAATTGCTAGTAGAGTTTTGCCAGAGAGAGGGAGTAGAGTACGATGTAGTGCCAGGTGCAAGTGCAGCACCACTAATTTATGCAGCAAGTGGTTTTAGTAGCGGCAAGTTTTACTTTTATGGTTTTTTACCAAAAAAGGGCAAAGAGAGATTACATGAGTTAAACTCTATAATGAATAGTGGAATAGATACTATTCTTTATGAAGCTCCACATAGAGTTGTAAAACTTATTGAGCAAATATGTGAAATAGATGAGAACAGAGATATTTTTATTGCTAAAGAGTTAACTAAAAGGTATCAAAAATATTATAGAATAAGTGCAAAAGATATGCTTAAAAGATTCGAGAAAGAGTCTACTAAAGGGGAGTGGGCTTTAGTAATTAAGGGTATTTTAAGTAGAGAACCAACTTTAAACTTAAGCGAAGTATTAGATTTAGATATGCCACCAAAGCCAAAAGCTAAATTAATATCTAAACTTACAGGGTTACCTATAAAAGAGTGCTACACTAATCTACAAAACAAGTAACACTTTAGCTAAAAAAGGGTAATATTTCATATGATTATATATGGAAAACAGACCTCTCTTTATGCATTAAGAGAGCACTCAGAAGCAATAGAAACGGTATATGTTAACAAGCTATCGATTTTACCAAAAGATTTACTTAAAAAGTTTGGTAGTAAAATTAAAACCATAGAGAATAAATGGGCTCAAAAACTTAGTCGTGGTGGTAATCATCAAGGTATCTTAGTAGAGATGAGCGAACCACAAGAGCCAACTATAGAGTCGGTAAAGAGTGGGGATTTTATACTTATATTAGATGGATTAACAGATGTTGGTAACATTGGCGCAATAATTAGAAGTGCTTACGCATTAGGTGTTGATGGTATATTTGTAACAGGTATAAAAAGTTTAAACTACCCAGCAGTTGTTAGAACTAGCTCTGGAGCCGCCTTAGATTTGGTTCCACTAATTCACTCAAATATTTTAGATTTAATAAACGAACTATCACAACTAGGTTGTAGCGTATATGGTGCAGATTTAGATGGCGAAGCACTACAAGATGCCACATTTTCTAAAAAAAGGGTGCTAGTGCTAGGTAGTGAAGATAGAGGTATATCTAAAAGAGCAAAAGCAAAATTAGAGAAGATTTATAAAATAGAGATGAGTCGAGAGTTTGACTCTTTAAATGTTAGCGCAGCAGCAGCAATTTTTTTACATAGGATGAGTTATGCCACTAAATGATTTAATAAAAAATTATTCAATAAATACAATTTCAGAGAAGACAAACATATCTATAGAAGTTTTAGATAAGTTATTAAGCAGAGACTGGGAGAACCTACAAAGAGCCAAAGTTAACGGTTTCTTAAATATTATCGAGAGAGATTTTGAGATAGAGCTAAATGAGTTAAGAGAAGAGGCAAATGGTTACTACCAAGAGCATAAAGTAGCTAGTTCTAATAGACCTATAGATTTAGTAGATTCACAAAGTGTAGGTGGTGGTGGAAGTAAAATTTTAGGTAATATTTTAACTATTGCAACATTAGGATTAATATCATATGCTACTTGGTTCTACTTTATTAAACCAAATAATAGTGTTAATAGTAATGAGAAAAATAGTTCAGGATTAATTAAAGATAGCATAAATAGTGCTAAAGAGTTAGTTGGTGAGGTTAATAAGAGTAAGAAGATCGAGAATAATATAACTAAAAATAGAGACTTAACAGAGTTAAAAGAGAGTAAAAGTAGTAATAATACTATAGATAGAGTTGTTACTATAGTAGATAGTAACACAACAGAGATAAAGAAAGTAGAGGAGCAAAATAGTAGTAAAAAATTTGATATTACTACTAATGTAGTTTCAGAGAGTAACATCTCTACAAATAATATCGAGAGTAACGAAGTAAATCTTAGTGTAGATAGTAATAGTAGTATAAAAGATAGAGTTGAAAAGATTATAGAAGAGAACAATAGCTCTAGTGATTTAAATAGTAGCGTTACAGATAATAACAGTAGTGATACAGCTAATAATGATATTAACAGAGAGTTAAATAGCAGTGAAAATATTAATGAGCTAAATAGTACTCAAAATGATGTAGTTAAAGCAGAGGATAGCTTAAATGCAATTAAGAGTGCTAAAATTGTATTAAAGAGTAAGAGACTTTGGTTAGGAGAGTACAATCTTGATACAAATATAAAAAATAGTAGATTTTTAAAGGGTTCATATAATTTAAACATAAATAGCGGTAAGATAGTTTTAACTTCTGGACATTGTCAATATAGTATTGTTACAAATAAGAAGAGAATTAACTTAAGTAAGTTAAAAAAGTGTTATGTATTGGTATCTAAAGAAGATGGTGTTAAAATAATAACAAAAAATGAGTATAAAACACTAACTAAAAGAAGAGCGTGGTAGATTATGTTTGATGAGATAAGATTTAATAAGATAGATAGGCTTCCTAAGTATGTATTTGCAGTTGTAAATGAACTTAAAATGGCAGAGAGACGCTCTGGAGCAGATGTTATAGATTTTTCTATGGGTAACCCTGATGGTCCAGCATTTGAGCCAACAATTAATAAGCTTATAGAGTCTGCTAAAAAGCCACATACTCATGGTTATAGTGCAAGTAAGGGTATATATAAACTTCGTTTAGCAATATCTAATTGGTATTTAAAAAAGTATAATGTTGTATTAGACCCTGAAAGCGAAGCTGTTGCAACAATGGGCTCTAAAGAGGGCTATGTGCATTTAGTTCAAGCAATTACTAACCCTGGAGATGTAGCAATTGTTCCAGACCCAACTTATCCTATACACTCATATGCTTTTGTGTTAGCTGGTGGCAATGTGCAGAAGATGGAGTTGACATTTAATGAAGAGACATTTGAAGTTGATGAAGATAAGTTTATAGAAGATTTGGAGTATGCTCTAAAAGATACTGTACCTAAGCCAAAGTATTTAGTTGTAAACTTTCCTCATAATCCAACAACAGCTACAGTTACTTTAGAATTTTATAAAAGATTAGTAGAGATTGCTAAAAGAGAAAGATTTTATATAATTAGTGATATAGCTTATGCTGATATTACATTTAATGGCTATAAAACTCCATCTATTTTGCAAGTAGATGGTGCAAAGGATGTTGCTGTAGAGAGCTTTACTCTATCTAAAAGTTATAATATGGCTGGCTGGAGAGTTGGTTTTATAGTTGGTAATAAAAAACTTGTAGGTGCTTTACAGAAGATGAAATCTTGGTTAGATTATGGAATGTTTACACCAATTCAAGTAGCAGCTACTGTTGCTATGGATGATTATAGCCATCTAGTAGATGAGATTGTAATTCCTAAATATCAGAAGAGAAGAGATGTTATGATCGAGGCATTTGAAGCAGCTGGTTGGAGCTTAGGAAGACCAAATGCAAGTATGTTTATTTGGGCAAAAATTCCAGAGTGCGCAAGGGATATGGGAAGTCTAGAGTTTTCTAAGGAGTTGCTACTAAAAGCACAAGTTGCAGTTAGCCCAGGTATCGGTTTTGGTAAGTATGGCGACGAGTATGTAAGAATTGCACTAATAGAAAATGAAAAGAGAATTCGCCAAGCCGCAAAGAATATAAAGAGGTTTTTAATAGATTTAAAGAAGGAAAAAGAGGATTCTAAATGATAAAGGTAGGAATATTAGGTGTTGGTACTGTTGGTACAAGTGTCGCAAATATACTGAAAAAAAATAGAGATATAATCAGTGCAAGAGCAGGTGTTGAGATAGTTCCAGTTATTGGTTCTGTAAGAAGTTTAGATAAAAAAAGAGATGTAGATATAGAGTTAACTGATAACTCTATGGATATAATAGATAGTGATGTAGATATTATTGTTGAGCTTATAGGTGGGGTTGAAGAGCCATATATATTAGTTAGCAAAGCGTTAGAGAGTGGCAAAAGTGTTGTAACTGCTAATAAAGCTTTACTTGCATATCATAGATATGAACTACAAGAAAAAGCAGGAGATCTACCTCTATTTTACGAAGCAAGTGTAGCTGGTGGAATACCAATAATTGGAGCACTTAGAAATGGGCTTAGTGCTAATCATATCGAGAGTATAGTTGGCATATTAAATGGAACTTGCAACTATATGTTAACTAAGATGATAAAAGAGGGTGTGAGCTATGGAGATGTACTTAAGGAGGCTCAAGAACTAGGGTACGCAGAGGCTGATCCTACATTTGATGTAGGTGGATTTGATGCTGCACATAAACTCTTAATTTTAGCAAGTATAGCTTATGGTATAGATGCAAAACCAGAAGATATTTTAATTGAAGGTATTGATAATATTAGCCAAACAGATGTAGATTTTGCAAAAGAGTTTGGATATGAGATAAAACTTTTAGGTGTTGCGAAAAGAAGAGAAAATGGAGTTGAGCTTAGAGTACATGCAACTATGGTTAAAGATACTCACCCAATAGCAAAAGTAGATGGTGTTATGAATGCTGTTAGTGTGGTAGGTGATAGTGTAGGGCAGACAATGTTTTATGGACCAGGAGCTGGTGGAGACGCAACGGCAAGTGCAGTAATAGCTGATATTATAGAGATTGCAAGAGGTAATAAAGGACCTATGTTAGGCTATAAAAGAGGTTTAGAGGGTGAAGCTTTGAAACTTTTAGAGACAGATGAAATAGAGTCTAAATATTACTTAAAACTAAAAGTAACAGATGAGCCAGGTGTTTTGGCATCTGTAACTTCTGCGCTTAGTAAAGAGAGGATATCTATCTCATCAATTTTACAAAAAGAGTCTAAAGTAGAAAATAGAGTAAGACTACTTTTAACAACACATAGATGCAAAGAGCGTGATATTAAAGCTGCAATTAATAGCTTAAAAGCTTTAGATTGCGTTGGAGATAATATTAGCTTTATTAGAATAGAGGAGTAGTTTATGGCAAAGGCTAAAGATCACTATTTTGATATTACTGCAAAGCTTGATTTTATGGAGATGAAAAATGCGATAGAGCAGGCTAAAAAAGAGGTCTCTACAAGGTATGATTTTAAAGGTGTAGATGTAGATATTAATCTAAATGATAAGGCTAAAGTATTAACTCTATCTAGTAGTAGCGATAGTAAAATAGAGGCTCTAAAAGAGATAGTTATCTCTAAAATGATTAAGAGAGAGTTGAGCCCAAAATCTTTAGAAGAGCTAAAAAAAGAGGGTATTAGTGGTGGTAATGTTAAAGTTATTTTTAAAATTGTAGATACAATAGAGAAAGATGAGGCTAAAAAGATAGTTAAAGCTATAAAAGATGCAAAATTAAAAGTAACACCTTCAATTCAAGGTGAAGAGATTAGAGTAAATGGTAAAAAGATAGATGATCTTCAGAGTGTAATATCTCTAGTAAGAAAATTAGAAGATATAAAAGCCCCTTTAAGTTTTGGTAATTTTAAGTAGAGGCTTACTACTCTTTAAGCTAGCTATTAACTCTCTATAATTTTACAAATGTTAGTTTACGCAAAATATTTACAACTCATAATATTACTCTGCTAACTAGTTAATTCATATATTTTTTTGTTTGAAGATTATCCTCTTTTATTCTTCCTTACGGTTATAGTAATTTTGCCCATACTCTTTCATTAGATTTTCTCCTTAGCTACGAATAGGGCTTTAAAATAGTCTTTAATCTAGATAAAAGCTAATAATATTATGAATGATTAGCTTAATTAGAGGGTTTAATTTTTATAGTTTTTTGATAAATTATTATAAGATAATTATTAATAACATATAAAAATAATTTCTACTTATATATAATTTTAATTAATATTTTATTTAATTAAAATTGATATAAGTCAAGATATTTATATATTGATATTGATATAATCTTCTGTGTATAACTATATATTTGATATAGTAAGGAGGTTATATTTATATAAAGTGGTGTTAAGTTTAGATGTTTGATACTAAGTATCTTCTATTTAATAGTAAGAGTAAAACTAAAGGAGAGTAAAAATGAAACTAAAATTAATGATGAGTTGTGCAGTAGTATTTGCAACAACAAGTTTGATGGCTATGGATTATGATAAAGTGTACGATAGAGAGTGTTCAGGGTGTCATGGTTCTATTCACCAAGGTGGTGTTGGTGCAGATTTAAGAGCAAAAGCATTAAGTAAAAAAGATGATAAAGTATTAATTGATAATATTTTAAATGGTATAGAAAATACTGCAATGCCAGCTTGGGGTAAAAATAGTTCTGGTATAAAATTTAGTGATGATGATGCCAAAGGTATGGTTAAGTGGCTTAGAGAGTGGAAAAATACTAAAAAAATGGTGTTAAAACTTGACGAAGTTAAAAAGACATACAAAAAATTAGTAGATGTTGATGAGTTGGCTAAAAAGTATCCAAAAGCTACAGATGTTAAAGATGTAAAAGATATTACATTTGCAACTGAAAGAGATGCATCTTTGGTTGACTTTATCGACTCTACAAGTGGTAAAGTATTAAGCCGTCATAAAGCTGGATTTGCAGTGCATGTTACAGTTACAAACAAAGCATATCCAAGATATGCTTACTCAATTTCAAGAAGTGGTCGTTTAACAATGTTTGATTTGGCAGCTCCTGGGCAACCAGCACTAGCTACAGTACAAGTAGGTCAAGAGTCTCGTGGTCTTGCAGTTAGTCCAGATGGCAAATATGTAATTGCAGGTGACTATAACCCAGGTGGTGCAGTGCTTTGTGATGCTCATACACTAGAGCCACTAAAAGTATATGATACTTCTAATGTGCCACTAATTGGTGGTGGAACAGGTAGCTCAAGAGTTGCTTCATTAGCAGATACTCCGTATGGTCCATACTTTGCAATGGCACTTAAAGATGCAGGATCTGTATATATTATAGACTACTCTAAAAAAGACTTCCCAATTGTTGGAAAAGTAGAAAATATTGGTAAAATTTTACATGATGCATTCTTAAATGAGAATGAGGGTAAAGATCATGGTAGATACTTTATGATTGCTTCTCAAGGTAGTGACTTAGTAGGTATTGTAGATTTTGAGACAAAAAAATTGGCAGCTTCTGTACATACTGGTGATAAGTCTAAGCCACACCCAGGGCAAGGTTCTAGCTGGTTTAGTAAAAAAATGGGTAAACAACTTAATGCTACAAACTCTATGAACTTTGGTTCAGTTGTAATTTGGGAGTCTCCAAGTTGGAAAGTTGTTAAAAAAGTTAAAACTAGTGGTGGTGGATTATTTGTTGGTACTGCACCTCATACACCATGGATTTGGTCTGACTGTGTTCTTGGTAAGCCAGAGAAGTTTAATGAAGTTCACCTAATTAATAAAGAGACATTAGAGACAGATAGAATTATTAAAGTTGGTAAAACTAAGGGTCAGTTAATAGATGCTAAGAGTGGAAAAGTTATTCAAGAGTGGGATGCAACTCAACACGAAAATGTTAAAGTCGCAGAGAAAGCTATTGGAGATGAAAAAGTTGTACCATATCCAGATAAAGTTGGTCCAGCTGTAAAAGAGCCAGTTCAACCAAGATTGCTTCATGCTGAACCTGCAAATCATGGTAAGTGGACTATGATTAGTGAGTGGACAACAGGAAGAATAGGAATTTATGAGTCTGATACAGGTAAATTTGTTAAGTATATCGAAAACTTAACAACACCAACATTTACATACTCAGTAGAGCATAGACAACATATTCCAGGAGCTTAATTTACAAAACCCCCTTTGGGGTTTGTAAATGCTTAATGCTAAAAGCTAAAGGCACAATGCTTTGTGTTTTTAGCTTTTAGTTTTAAAGGTTTAAAATGAGACTACTTTTAACTACATTTTTTTTATTTACACTAACTAATGCAAAGTATCTATCTAACAAGAGTTGCAAAGAGTGCCATGAAGAGATTTTTAACGAATATCAGACTTCACTACACTCAAAAGGATACTTTAACGACTCTTTACATAGAAAAATTGCTGATAAAGTTAGTAGTAAAAAGTATGGTTGTGCCGTATGTCATATGCCAATGGCAGATAATTTAAAAGATTTAATGAGTGGCAAAGCAAGACCAGATATTAAAAACCCCACCCATACTGATGCAATTAGTTGTTACTTTTGCCATACTATTGCTTATGTCAAAAAGAGCCATAAATTCTTTTTAAATGTAAAAGCAAAAGAGGTAGAGGGAATGAAGCCATCGTTTTATGGAACATTAAATAATCCTGACCATAGTGATAAACACGATGGATTAAAAAACCCAATTTACACTAAAAATGTATGTAAAGGGTGTCATGCCTACAAGATTAATGATTATAATACAACTGTTTTTAGAGCGATGAAAGATAAAGAGAGTACTCAAAGTTGCATTAAATGCCATATGCCAAGTGTTAATGGAGGAAACGAAAAGATAAATAGAAGATTTAGAAAAACTCACCATAGCCATAAATTCTTAAGCTTAAAAGATAAAGAGTTTAGATCTACTGGCGTAGATATTAATGTAATATATAAGGGTAGTGAGTTACAAATATTTATTAAGAATAAGATGCCACATCCATTAATTATACAGTCTGCAAGAGTAAAATATATAGAAGCCACTCTCTTTAAAGATGGTAAAATTGTATGGCAAAACTATAAAAAGAGTCCAAGCGAAGATAAAGAAGGATACTTTAGCTCATTTTATAAAAAAAATGGCAAGAGGATAATTATTCCAAATCTTGCAACAAGTTCTAAGTTTAATAATATAGAGGGTAATAGCACAAAAGTTTTAAGATATAAAGTACCAAGTGGTGCAGAGAGTTTAGATGTTTCACTTTTTGCTATATTAGCTAAGAGAGAGTGCAGTAAGATTATAAAAGATTTAGATATAAACTATACTAAACCTATTTTAATTAAGAGCATAAAAGTTAAGATAAATAAGTGATTTAAATCAATTATTTAAAATTGTGGTTATGGTATTATATTATAAGATATTTTGGGATAGGTTGATAGTTATCTAACAATAGAAGCCTATTATTAACTTGAAATTTTATGCTTAGCATTTTACTTTTAAACAAGGAGTTATTTTATGAAAAAAGTAATTATTATATTATTAGCAGTTTCAACTCTTATCTATGCAAAAACTGATGGGAAGAAAGTATTTGAAAAGTATTGCTGGGGGTGTCATCACCAAAGTGCTATGGCTTTTGGACCATCTTTTAGTGAGATTGCAAAAAAGAGAAATTCTCAGGAGATTAGAGCGATGATAACAGACCCAGAGTCGGTATCAAAACTGTTTAAATACAAAAGAAATGCTATGCCAAAGCTAAAGCTTAGCGAAGATGAATTAAAAGCGATCACAGAGTATATTTTATCGTTTAAAAACTATAAAGAGAGTAAGTAATGTTTAGATTATCAAACCTATTAAAGAGTGTTGTAAATGGAACTCCTAGTCGAAGTTTAGATGGCTCAATTGCAATTTGGAACTTTACAAATAGATGTAACCTTTCATGTCTTCACTGCTACTCTAAAGCAACTCTTGATTCTAAAGATACACTGACTACCGAGACTATTATGCAGACTTTGCCAAAGTTAAAAGAAAATGGAGTAAAGTTTATTATTTTTAGCGGAGGAGAACCATTAACTCGTAAAGATATTTTCGATATTGCCCAAAGAGCCAAAGAGCTTGGGATTGTTACATATCTATCGACAAATGGACTCTATGTTACTACTAAAAATGCACAAAATATTTTGGATACATTTAACTATGTTGGTATAAGTATAGATGGAAGCGAAGAGACACACGATTACTTTAGAGGATTAAAAGGGAGTTTTAATGAGTCTATGAAGGCAGTTAAATTGCTAAATAGCTACAAGAAAACAAAGGTTGGAATTAGATTTACAATTACAAGAGATACCTTTAAAGATTTAGAGTTTATCTTTGATTTAGCCGAAAAAGAGCAGATTCCAAAAGTTTATATTTCGCATCTTGTATATAGTGGTAGAGGGCTTGATAATTTAAAGATGGATATTACAAAAGAGCAGAGAGTGAAAGCAGTTGAATTTATAATAGAAAAGGCTTTTTACTATTTTGACAACAATATAGATATAGAGATTGTAACAGGTAATATGGAGATGGATGCAATTATCTTTTTAGAGAGATTTTCCAAGAGATACCCAGAGTTAAAAGATGAGATGGTTAAAAGATTAAAGGCATGGGGTGGAAACAGTGCAGGAAGAAAGCTTTTAAATATTGATAGCGAAGGTAATGTAAAACCAGACCCATTCTTTCCATTTACTATTGGTAATATCTTGCAAGAGGATTTTAGCGATATTTGGAGCAATAATCCAAGTGAGCTTTTACAAAGTTTGCGAAAATTTCCAAGAGAGCTTAAAGGTAAATGCAAGGGTTGCGAATATTTGGATATTTGTAATGGTGGTAGCCGAAGCCGTGCAAATGCAATATATGATGACTTATGGGCCCAAGATCCAAGCTGCTATTTGGAGCTATAAAGTTAAGCTTAATAAAAAAAGGAGATAAATTTTATGAAAAAACTATTAACATCTATTTTGGTTTTAATTTTGAGTTCGAGTGCCTATGGGGCGCTGAAAGAGAAGGTTTTTGTTGTAGAGCGAGAGAGTAACTCTTTGGCTATTATAGAAGATGGCTTAACCAAGAGCCATATGAAAGATATGCACAATATGAATCATGGGGTTGTAAAGTTTGATGGTAAAGATGGATACCTTATCAGTAGAGATGGCTTTGTGGTAAAGTTTGACCCTATATCTCAAAAAAAGTTGGCAGAGTATAAAACAAGTAAGAGTGCTATTGGTTTTGTAATTGGAAAAGATTATGTTGCCGTAGCAAACTATGATGACAAGAGTGTAGATATTTTAAGCAGAGATTTAAAGCCTATTCAAAAGATAAAAACAGGCTCAAAAAATGTTGGTATAAAGATATATAACGATATGCTAATTTTCGCACAGATGGACAGTGACAAAGTATCTGTATATAAAAAGAGTGGTAAAGATAGCAAGATTAAGTTTGAGTTACAAAAAGAGTTTAGCGTTGGTAAAATGCCATTTGATGCAATGATTCAGGGTAAGACATATATTGTTGGTTTCTTTTTGAGCAAAGCATTTGGTGTAATAGATTTGGATACAATGAAGTATAGCCAAATTAAAGTTACAGCTGAGGGTAATAAACCAGTGCTAAAAGTGCCGCACTTTGGTTTTTGGTCACTAAGCGATGATAAAACGTTTATACCAGCAGTTGGTGATAATAGAGTTTTGGTTTATGATAAAAAGTTTAACTTTACAAAATCAATAAAGGTGCAAGGGCTACCAGTATTTACAAGTCTTAGCCCAGATAATAAGTTTATAGCTGTTACATTTAGTGGCAAAGATTTTCCAACAATTCAGGTTATAGATACTAATAGCCTAAAGATAGTAAAAACTTTTACATTTAAAGGTAAAGTGCTTCATGTTAGATGGTCTAAGCAGTATCCAGATCTTTATGTATCTGTTAATAGCACTAATACAATTGTAGTAGTTGATACAAGAGATTGGGCAATACAAAGAGAGATATTTCAAGTTGAGAAACCATCTGGTATATTTATATTTGAGTATGAGGATAAAAAATAATGGGAACAGTTTACTTAACAGGCGCAGGACCTGGGGATATAGAGCTTTTAACGCTTAAGGCGTATAGGCTTGTACAAGAGGCAGATGTTATTGTATATGATAGGTTGGCTAATCCAGATATATTAAAAGAGGCTAAGAGTGGTTGTGAGTTTATATATGTAGGTAAGGCTGACTCTCATCACTCTTTGCCTCAAGAAGAGATTAATGAACTCTTATATCAATTATCTTTAAAGTACGAGAAGGTAGTAAGATTAAAAGGTGGAGATCCTTTAGTATTTGGTAGAGGTGGAGAAGAGGCTTTACATTTAAAAAAAATGGGAGTAAAGTTCGAATTTATACCTGGAATTACATCTGCAATAGCTGTTCCAGAGTATGCAGGTATTCCTGTAACTCATAGAGGAGTTACCGTCTCTTTTAGGGTTGTAACTGGGCATGAGGCACCATATAAAAAGAGATCTCAAATTCCATGGGAAAATTTTAAGAGTGATGACACTATTATTTTTTTAATGGGATTGCATAATTTAGATCAAATTACTAAAAAATTGATAGAGATTGGTAAGCCAAAAGATTTTCCTATAGCTGTAATTAGTAGGGGTACTAGATCTGATGAAAAGACCGTTATTGGAACTTTAGAAAATATTTGGGAGAGAGCTAAAGATTTACCAACACCGGCACTAATTGTTGTTGGGGAAGTGGTGAATTTAAAAAAAGATTTAAATTGGTTTGAAAAGTAACCATATTTTGAATTTATATAAGATTTAATAGACACTTTACTAAATATTAATATAACTATGATACTATATTCTACAGTAAGAGATAGCCTATATTAGACTTCTTGTATAAGAGTAATAGATGAGTATATAATTTATTGGCATCATCTTTAATTAAATATACTTTGGAGTTAGCTAAGGCTAGGGTTTGAGTAGATTTAATAAAATATAATGCCAACTAAATAGTATCTTCAAACTATATAGTTATGTAAGAACTCTATTGTAAGTATAGGAGTATAACAGTAGGATTATAAATGTATAATATAAAAGATATTACATACTTTAAGGGTTTATCGACTAAAAGTTATGAGAAGATTAATGATAGACTTTTTATTAAACAATACAATAAAGATAGTATAGTTTTTTTTGAAGGTGATAGCAGTGAGTATCTATATATTTTACTTGAGGGGAAAGTTAATATGTATAAGACAACTCCTAAAGGGAGTAAGATACATATAGATTTTCTTGATGCACCATCTTTAATTGGTGAATTTGCTTGTTTTGAAGAGATGCCTTATCCGGCTACATGTGAGTTTATAACTAATGGAGTAGTTGGTCTTTTGCCATTTAAAATAGTTAAAGAGTTGCTAAGTGAACAAGATTTTTCTTTAAGTATAATTAGATCACTTACAAGTAAGGTTATGATACTTAGTGCATTAGTTCATAAAGAGACAGTACTCTCATCGGAAGCAAAAGTAGCAGATATTATATTAAGACAAAATACAATATTTAGCAGACTTAAAAATAGTGAGATTGCTTCTATGTTAAATCTAACACCAGAAACTTTTTCTAGAATTTTAACAAAGTTTAAAAAAGAGTCATTAATATCTATATCTAATCATCAGCTTATAATTATAGATAGAGATAGATTAATAACTCTAGTCGATACAAATAAGATAAAAGAGTGTACTGACTGTATATTGCAATTTAAAAAAGAGCATGGTTTTGATTAGTAGATAAAATAAGTAGTAATAAGGATAACAGACTTTTTTAATTACTTCTTGTTTAACTCTTTAAGTTATCTAGATATTCTAACGATAACTAAATTTCCTTTAGGCTAGGAGCTCTATCTTAGCCCAACTTAAAATTTAAATTAAAAAATAGTATCATTTATATAAATCATCGACTAACTTTTAATTTAAGCTCAACATTTTCTTAATAGTAAAAACATAGCTGTTTATATTATTTAATTCGATATTATAATCTTAGATACTATTTTTATAGATAAAAAATGCTAAATGTATAGTTATCACACTCTAATTTTATCTGGAAAAATGAAAAAAACATAAAAATAGTGTTATTTTTATGTTTTTTTTCTATTGTTAATGTTCCATTATTGAAAAAATGGTAGAATTATGGTTATAGACATGCAAATAAAAAGTGAGGTACAATGATAAAAAGAATTTATAAAATTATACTTGCAACTACATTAATATCGATAGCTCCCTTAGTGGCTAATCAGACTACAGATAAGGTGGTTAAAAAAGATAAAAAAGTAGTTGTCAAAGTTAAGAGAGATAGTAAAAAGAAAAAGAGAGTTATAGAGAAAAAGAGTAGTACTAAATTGTCACATAAAGATAAAAAAACTTCTACTAAAAAGATAAAAAAAGGTAAGACAAGTAAAAAAAATGTCAAAAAAGCAGTAGCTAAATCTACAAAAAATATTAAAAAGCCAAAAAGTAGCAATAAGAAGATAAGCAAAGTAAAAAAGATAAAAAAAGTTAAAATTAAAGAGTATAAGGTAGAGAATGGAGATACTATATTCTCTATTGCAAGAAAATTTAAAGTCTCTATTTCTGACCTACAAAAGAGTAATAAATTTACAAGTAATTATTTAATTCATCCAGGCGATAGTGTTAAAATACCTCTTGTTAGTTATGAAGAGGCAGCAAAAAAGGCAGTTAAAATGAATAAGTTAACAGTCTATATAGTAAAAAATGGAGATACATTAAGTGAAATTGCAGAAAAATTTAATATGCCTTTGGAGAAGTTACGAAAAATAAATAACTTTAAAAAGAGCGCTAAGATAAAGATAGGGATGGAGCTTAATGTAGTAGGTACAAAGAGAATCCTTAAAGAGAGAAAACATTCAACTAGATATCAAGTTAAAAGAGGAGATACTCTATGGTCTATATCTAAAAAATTTAATTTAACTATGTCGGAACTAAAGCTCTTAAACCCTAAAGTTAGAAGAAGAGGCTTAAGAAAAGGTTCTATTATAAATGTATCTAAGAGAAAAGCTGTAAGATTAGCTACTCTTATGAAAAAAAGAAAAAAGAGACTCAATGGATTACTTAGCAAATATAGACAGAGAGGATTTAATGGAAGATCTAGTGGTGGTTCGAAAAATGTAGTCTCTTATGCTAAGAGATTTTTAGGTGTAAGATATAGATGGGGTGCAACTGGTAGAGGAGGATTTGACTGTTCAGGTTTTACACAATATGTAATGAGAAGAGCAAAGGGAAAATCGATACCAAGAGTATCTAGAAGACAAGCTTATTATGGAAAGTATGTAAGTAGACGTAACCTTAGAGCTGGAGATCTGATTTTCTTTGATACATCAAGAAGAAGAAGAGGCTATGTAAACCATGTTGGTATATATATTGGTCATGGTAGATTTATTCATGCAAGTAGTGGAAAGCATAGAGTTGTTATTACTAGTTTGAACAAACCTTTTTATAGAAGTAGATTTCTTTGGGGCAGAAGAATACGGTAAATTTTGAGGTGCTCTTCTCTATTATTGGCTAGTTTATATATTTTATTAATATTATCTTTCAATATTAATGTTTTCTATTGATATTATTTTAGTACTTTTTGCTATAATAATCAGTAAATAAAAATATTTTAAGACTCATTTGATTTTATAGATTAATTATATATAGGGAATAAGAGTATTTTGTATTTTAAATTAATTAATGGATAAGTATATGAAAAAAATAATTAAATCAACTATTGTTTTAGTATCGGCTTTACAGGTTACTCTTAGTGCTGGTACTTGGGTAGAAGGTGGAACTACGACAGCTCTTACAAATGAGCTACTTAAGCAGATTGCAAATGATAAAACAGTAGCATCTGATTTATCATTTTATAAGTTAAGTAGGAGTGTAAAATCTGCAGTTAATTCTAAAAAGATATCACCTAAACTAGATGCTAAAATAGCTAAACTGTATAAAAGTTATATGAACTATTTAATTAAAGGTAGTATTAACTGGAGTAGCTTTGATAGGCATATATCTAAACTTAAAAAAAAGTATGATTATAGTGTAGGCTGGGAGAGGGTTTCTCCTCCATATTCATATAAGACTATTTTAGAGAATGCAAAATTAAATGGAACATTTGGCAATGTTTTTATACGAGTAGAACCTAAGCGATTTAAGTATAAAAAGTTAAAAAATAGTTTAATTAAGTATATAAAGATCTCTAAAAATGGAGGTTGGCCAACTATGAAATCTAACTCTACCCTAAGAGTAGGAAGTGATAGTGCCGATATACCAAGAATTAGAAAGAGATTAAAAATTGTTGGTGATTTAGGTCAGTGTTCATCTTCTATGGATTCAACTATATATGATAAGTGTATGGCTAAAGCTGTAAAGAGATTTAATTTAAGACATGGATTAAAAGTATCATCAGTAATTGGCAGAGCAACTAGAGCAGAGTTTAAAAAACATATATCTTATTATATCAAAAAAATGAGACTTAATTTAGATAGAATTAAGTGGATAAAAAGAGATGAGTCAAGAGTTAGAATTGAACTTAATATTCCTACATTTAGACTATTTGTTTATGATGGTAAAAGTTTAGTTACAACAATGCGTGTAATTACAGGTAAAACAGATCATCCTACACCAGTTTTTAGTGATGTTATGACTACAATAGTGGTAAACCCATACTGGAGAATACCTGAGAGTATTGTTAAAAAGGAGATGATTAAACACTTAATTAAGAGTCCACACTACTATGATAAGCAACATAAATATTTATATAATGGTTGGGGCGTAGACTCTAAAAAAATTAATCCAGCTACAGTTAATTGGAAAAAGTATTATAAGAATAAGAAGCATATTCCATATCACTTTATGCAAAGTCCTAGTGGTAAAAATGCTTTAGGTAAAATTAAATTTTTATTTCCTAATAAGTATGCGGTATATATACACGACACTCCTGGTAAGAGAAAATTTTTTAATACAAAAAGAGCATTTAGTCATGGTTGTATGAGAATACAAAAACCTAGAGAACTTTTAAAAGCACTGTCACTATATAATAGTAATATTAAAGTAGATAGCGTTATGGAAAGACTTGGAGGTAATAAAAATCGTCATATAAACTTAAGAAGAAGAGTTCCTATAGATATTACCTATTTAACTTCTTTTATAGACGATTATGGAAACCTACACTTTAGAGGAGATGTATATGGCTACGATAGAGCTCAACTAAGAGGATATAGTTCTAGTAAAGGCTTATCTAAATCTTCAAAAAATAAAAAAAGTTCTCTAAAAAAAGGTAACGCTACTAAGAGTAAGAGTACAAGTAAGAAAAAAGGCTCTAAAGATGAGAATAAAAAGAGTAGTAAAAAATCTGAAAGTAAAATAGAGAAGAGTGCTCAAAAACCTAAGCCTAAAAAAAATTATGAAGTTATAGAGATAGGATATTAATCTATCTCTAGTAGTCTATAGTATCTAAATCTAAATCTTCTAAATTACTGTTCGCTTCAGATATATTAAATCTTTGCATTGTACTATTTAGGTGATATATAGATTTTTTTGGTTCTCTAAACTCTATATCTCCAAGTTGTGTTTGTAGTAACTCTTTTAATTCGGATAAAGATACTTTTTTTAACTCTATAGGTAGTTTAAGTTTATTACTACTCTCTTTACTAATAGTAATTCCATTATTTGGATTTTTATCTGAATCTAAAGTTTGTAGAATTATTGATAGTTTTATCACATCTTTATTAGTAATATCAGATCTATCAGCCCCTACAATATCTTGTGGTAAAATAAGTCCATCGTTTGGCATTTTGTATATTAACCCTAATCTTAATTCTCCTATTTTAAATGCTAGTGGCATATGTGTACATGTTAGTTCACCATCTCTATTTGTATAGTTAACTAGTCCTGCACATTGATATTCGAGTCCTTGAACTTCTGAGTCTATAACTTTTGCTTTTTTCTCTTCTAGATTTGAACAGCTACTTAATATAGATGCTAAAACAATAGATATTGTTAAATATTTTTTCATAAATATCCTTTACTAAGGGTAATTAATAGTACCATATAATCACTTATTTTTAATTTAATTGATTATTAAATTGATATAGTTGTAGTAAAAATATTATAAATAATATCTACTTTTAGACAAACTTGTGTAATGGATTATCTAAGAAGTCTAATATATCTGTATCAATAATTAATATTGGTCTAGCAGTTATATAAACTTAAATCATATAAATGTATGGTAAAATATATTTTTAGTCCAAAATACTACAATATAATTAGGAAATACCGTGAAACATTTTTTAACTTTAGCAGATTTTACTAAAGATCAGATATTAGAGATGATAGATTTAGCAATTAAGATTAAAGAACAGACTAAAAGTAGTGATTTAGTACCTTATATGCAGAATAAAACATTAGGTATGATATTTGAAAAGAGCTCTACAAGAACAAGAGTAAGTTTTGAAGTAGGTATATATCAGCTTGGTGGAGTAGGGCTGTTTTTATCTAGTAATGATTTGCAAATTGGTCGTGGTGAGCCTATTAAAGATACTGCTAGAGTTATTAGTTCTATGGTTGATATGGTTATGATTAGAACATATGAGCAAGAGAAATTAGAGGAGTTTGCTACATTTTCTAAAGTTCCTGTAGTTAATGGATTAACAGATAGTTATCATCCTGTACAACTTATGACAGACTATCTAACAATGATAGAGTTTGGAAAAGATAAAGATCCAGTAGTAGCATATGTTGGAGATGGAAATAACATGGCTCACTCGTGGCTAATGTTAGCATCTAAATTAGGGTTTGAATTAAGAGTTGCAACTCCTAAAGGGTATGAGTGTGATAGTAAAATAGTAAGTCAAGCTTTAGAGTTTGCAAAGAGTAGTGGTTCTAAAATTACTCTTTGCAACGACCCAAAAGAGGCTGTTACAGGTGCAGATGTTGTAACAACAGATACTTGGGTTAGCATGGGGCAAGAGGATGAGAAAGAGAAGAGAGTTAAAGATTTTGAAGGCTATATTGTTGATAAAAGTTTAATCTCTTTAGCAAAAGATAATGTTATTTTCCTACACTGTTTACCAGCATATAGAGGTTACGAAGTTAGTGAAGAGGTCTTCGATGAGTATGCAGATGTTATTTTTACAGAGGCAGAGAATAGACTACATGCACAAAAGGGTATTATGGTGTGGTTAGATAATAAAAGGGGTGAGTTTGAGCAAAATTAATTTAGAACTTTTCAGTAAATATTCAAAGCCAGGACCTAGATATACAAGCTATCCAACAGCACTAGAGTTTAATGAAGATTTTAGCTATAGTGATTATATTAAATTTTTAGAAGAGGGAAAAGATAAATTATCTATTTATGTACATTTGCCATTTTGTAGAAGTGCTTGCTATTTTTGTGGTTGTAATGTTGTATTTACATCTAAAGAGAGTAAATTAAGCCAATATGTAGAGTACTTAAAAAAAGAGATAGATATCTTAGCAAATCATATAGATAAAAGTCGAGAAATTGTGCAGTTTCACTTTGGAGGTGGGACGCCAACTTATTATAAAGCGCATGAGCTAGATGAGATAATAAGTTATATTAAGTTAAAGTTAGGTGATTTTAGTGAAGATGCAGAGGTTAGTGTAGAGATTGATCCAAGATTTTTTAATGAAGAGCAGATGAGAGTCTTTAAAAAACATGGGTTTAATAGAATTAGCTTTGGAGTGCAAGATTTTGATAGCAAAGTACAAGAGGCAATTCACAGAGTTCAACCATATGATATTACAAAAAATGCAGTTGATTTGGCTAGAAAATATGGAATTAATAGTATTAACACTGATCTAATTTATGGTTTACCATATCAGAGTTTAGAGAGCTTTAAGAAGACACTAGAGCAGATAGTAACACTAGAGCCAGATAGATTAGCAGTATTTAACTATGCACATGTTCCATGGCTTAAAAAGACAATGAGAAAATTTGATGAGACAACTTTGCCAAGCCCAGCAGAGAAGCTAAAAATTTTTCAATATACAATAGATTTTTTAACAGCTAATGGGTTAGAGATGATAGGAATGGATCACTTTGCAAAACCAGAAGATGAGCTATTTAGTGCTATAAAAAAGGGTGAATTACATAGAAACTTTCAAGGTTATACTACAAAAGGTGGCTCCAATTTAATAGGAATAGGTTTAACTAGTATTGGTGAGGGTAAAAGATATTATGCTCAAAATAGAAAAGATATGAAATCTTACGAAGAAGCTATTAGTAGTGGCAAATTGCCGTTCGAAAAAGGTGTAGTTTTAAGTGAAGATGACTATATTAGAAAATCGGTTATTATGGAGCTTATGGCTAACTTCTCTATAGATATAAAGAGGGTAGAAGCAGAGCATAAAATAGATTTTTTTACCTATTTTAAAGAGGCAATAAAAGAGCTTAAAAGCTTTGAAAATGAAGATCTAATAACCATAGATAAAGAGCACTTAAGAGTAAGTGAAACAGGTACTTTACTAATTAGAAATATTGCAATGCCATTTGATGCATATATGGAAAAATATTTTGGTAGCAAAAAGAGTTTCTCTAAAACAGTATAGATAAATATAAAAGTTTCTTAAGTATAATTTAGCTAAAAGTATCTTTATTAATTAGGAGTTATTAAACAATGAGCAATCAAGCAGAAGATATTTTTAACTTTACTGCAACTAGTGATGAGTGTATTAAGTGTGGTAAGTGTATTCCAGTTTGTACAATACACAATGTTAATGCAGATGAAGTTACATCTCCTAGGGGTTTTATAGATCTTTTGGGCGAGTATCAAAGAGGCAATTTAGATTTAGATAAACAGGCAAAAGATATATTTGAGAGCTGTTTTTTATGTACTAACTGCGTAGATGTATGCCCTAACTCTTTACCAACAGATATGGTTATTGAAGAGGTTCGTGCTGACATAGCAGACAAATATGGTATAGCGTGGTTTAAAAGAGCATTCTTTACGCTACTTAGATATAGATGGCTGATGGATATTATGATGAAGCTGGGCTTTGTATTTAAAACATGTGGATTTAAACAAGAGAGTAAAGCTGGTGGAATGAGAGCTAGATTTAATCTGCCAATTCTAAAGGCTGATAGATTACTTCCTAGTCTATCTAAAACTAGCTTTTTAAATAAGTATCCATCTACTATAAATAGAGATGGTGCAAGAAGGGTTGCAATATTTATAGGGTGTTTGGCAAATTATAACTATACTGGTATTGGTGATAGTTTAGTTGATGTCTTAAAAGAGTTAAATATAGAGATATTTATACCTAAAAAACAAAAATGTTGTTCTGCACCTGCATATTTTACAGGAGATTTCTATACAGTAGAGACTCTAACAAAGCAAAATATTGAGTATTTTGAGAGCTTTTTTGAAGACATAGAGGCGATGATAATACCAGAAGCAACATGCTCTGCAATGATTAAGCATGATTGGGAGATTTTCTTTAAAAATAGAGGAATGGACGACTGGGCAGCTCGTGCCAAAAAGCTTAATAAGAAGATTTTTATGGCTACTGAGTGGTTGTATAAAGAGACAGAACTAAAAGCGATATTAGATGAGAGAGATATTAGGTTTGAAGAGTCTATAACTTATCATGATGCATGCCATGCAAAAAAGGTACAAGGTATAGAGAGAGAGCCAAGAGAGCTACTAAAGAGTAACTATGAAATAAAAGAGATGAGCGACCCTAACAGGTGTTGTGGTTTTGGTGGTGTTACTATTCAGAGTGAAAAGTTTCACTTAGCACAGGCTGCAGGCAAGCCAAAAGCAGCAATGATAGAGCAAAGTGGTGCACAAATTGTATCTGCTGAGTGTAGTGCTTGTAGAATGCAAATTAGTAACTCTTTGTATCAAAATGGTGTAGATGTAGAGTTTAAAAACCCAATTGAACTAATAGATAAAGCACTAAAAGAGAGAAAATCTGACTAATTTAATCAGTAATTAAGTAAGATTTTTGTAAAATCGCACAACTTTTTATGCACCAAGTGTAAAGATAAATTTAAATAAAGGTAAGTGTTATGGCTAGAAGATGTCAGGTAACCGGTAAAGGTCCACTAGTTGGATATAGTGTATCACATGCACACAACAAAACAAAAAAGCGCCAGCTTCCAAACTTAAGAACTGTTAGAGTTACTTTAGAAGATGGTACAACAAAAAAAATTAAAGTTGCAGCTTCAACTTTAAGAACAATGAGAAAAAAAGCAGCTGAAGCACAAGCTTAGTTCTCTACTCTTATACAGAGCCAACTTTTCTGGCTCCGCTCTAAACTATAATTAAAATTTAATTTTAGACATTACTCCTATTTGATTTACATCAATTAATAAACTTATATAGTATGATATAGTTATTTATTATCGTAAAGGATTACTATTATGAAAAAGCTACTTCACCCTGTTACAGTTACAGTAATTACATTAATTTTTCTATTTTCACTGCCATTTTTTATTAAACAAAAAAATGTAACAACTTGGAGCGACAAAAAGCTAAGGCAGAGTGCGCTAAATGGTAGTTATAGAGCAATACCTAAAGATTATAGAGGATTACTAGAGCTTTTGGATACTCCTGATAATCGACTAACAAAAGAGAAGATTGCACTTGGTAAAATGCTATTTTTTGAAAATATGCTCTCATATGATAAAAGTATTAACTGCTCAAGTTGCCACTTACTAAACAGTGGAGGAGATGATAATTTGCCAACAGCAATTGGTTATAATGCTCAAGAGAATCCTTTTCATCTAAACTCACCAACAGTGCTAAACTCTGCTTTGCAAAAGTATCAATTTTGGGATGCAAGGGCTAAGAGTGTAGAAGAGCAAGCCGCAGGACCAGTACAAGCATCATTTGAGATGCATATGAAACCAAAAGATGTAGAGAGCCGATTAAATGCTAATAGTAATTATAAAGAGCTATTTAAAAATATATTTAACAAAGATAAAATAGAGTTTATAGATGTACAAAAAGCAATAGGAGCATACGAGAGAACACTACTTACATATAGCCCATATGATAGCTTCTTAGATGGTAACAACTCTGCACTAAACAGCAGTGCAAAAAGAGGAATGACAATCTTTTTATCAAAAGGTTGTGCAGGTTGCCACAGTGGTATAACAGTAGGAGGACAACAGATACAACACTTTCCTGTAAGAAGATATTTAATCGACTATATAGGTGTGTTAATTAACCCAAAACTATCAATAAAAGATAACCCATTCCCATTTGATAATATTGGAGGCTTTTTAGGCAAAAATAATGAGCAAAACTTTAAAGTCCCAATGCTAAGAGAGATAGCAAAGACAGCCCCATACTTCCATAATGGCTCAGTAAAAGAGCTAAAAGAGGCAGTAAGAGTAATGAGCAAATATCAACTAGGCAATGAGTTCTCAAAAAGAGATATAGAAGATGTAGTATCCTTTTTGAAGAGTTTGAGTGGGGAGATTGTGGAGTATTGATTGTAAGTAGTATGCTAGAAAGCTTAAGGTTTAAAGCTTTCTTGGTACTTGATTAGTAATTAATGGACTAATCACCAATTAGCAACTTCAAATTTTCACTCTTAATCTCTTTGCCATATAGAGGTTTATGAAAAAAGGTCTCTTTTTTTATATTTACAAAGAAGAGAGTTGGAAATTTAGTAGTGTAGTATATCTCTATGGGATAGCTCTCTTTACCTTCATATTGGGCTATTATACCTATGTAGTTTTTATTTAAATGCTCTATATATGTTTTGTTAAAAAATGCCTCTTTTATAATACTTTGGGTTTTGTTGTCATCTTTTTTTATTACCAAGATCAAAAGAGTTTTATTACTATCTTTAGCACTTTGTAAGGCTTTGTTGTAGTTACTTTGCCAATGGAAAAAATTAGCATAGATTGTGTTTATAAGTAGTACTACTAGAGTAATTGTTTTCATAATTTAATTATAGCATAATAGAAGATACAATAGGTATATTTTAAAAAATTGTCTGCCTACTGAATCAAATTATGATATAACTCTATTTATAACTAAAAGTTTATCTTTAAACCTGCACTAAAGTTTTTACTCTCGATTTCAGATTTTTTAATATCTTTTAAAGATTTAAAGTTATGCCCATAGTCGGTGTAACCAGCAAATAGTGCTAAATTGTCGCTTAGGTCATAGTTTAATTCTACACCATATGTAAAATCTGTAGATGAGTCGCTTACTTTTTTTAATGTACTTAGTGTTTCAAACTCGCCATTAGTTTTAACCATACCCATTTTAGGTGTAATTGATAGTGAATAGCCTACTGGTTGTGTATATGTTGCAAATAGTGCATATCGGTTGATATCTGATGTTAAAAACTCTTTATAGTCTGATATGTTTCTATTGTACTCAAATCGTAAATCGAAACCTGCTACTAAGTTGTAGTTTAGAAAAGTAGTAATATTTTTACTTTCATCGGTACCTTGTGAGTATGCAACTCCTGCTCCAGATATTGAACCAGCTACTGATACGGATGTTGCAACCATAATTGCTAAAATTAGATTTTTCATTTTAATCCTTACTTATTTTTTTACTTTAATAGTAGGTTTATATTTACAATAGCTGCAAATAATGAGTCTATGTTAAGTAATATAGAAGTTTAGCATAGAAATGCTGAATATTTATTAATATATCTGTATAGTTAGAATGGTAAGTTAATTTAAGTATAATTGTATTAAACTTAAAAAGGAACTAATTTTGCAATTTAAAAGATTTAGAAGAAGAAGATTAAATCCAACTATAAGAGATCTATTGCAGGAGACTCACTTAAGAGTTGATGATTTTATATATCCACTATTTATAAAGAGTGGAGAGGGATTTAAAAAAGAGGTTGAGTCTATGCCAGGTGTTTACCAAATGAGTATAGATGAGATTATAAAAGAGTGTGATGAGCTTAAGAGTTTAGGTATTAACTCTATAATTTTGTTTGGAATACCAGATGTAAAAGATAGTGTAGGAAGTGATGCAATGTGTGAGCATGGTCTTATGTCGACTGCAATAAAGGAGATTAAGAAGGCACATAAGGATATGTTTATTGTAACTGATTTATGTTTTTGTGAATATACAGATCATGGACATTGTGGAGTTTTAGATCCAATATTAGAGAGTGTAGATAATGATATAACTTTAGTAAACTTAGGTAAGCAAGCAGTTATTCATGCAAAATCTGGGGCAGATATGATTGCACCTAGTGGAATGATGGATGGTATGATAAGTGTAATTAGAGGCTCTCTTGATAGTGAGGGTTTTAGCCATATTCCAATTATGAGTTACTCAACAAAATTTGCATCTGCTTACTATGGACCATTTAGAGATGTAGCAGAGTCGGCACCAAGTTTTGGAGATAGAAGAAGTTATCAGATGAATCCCGCAAATAGAAGAGAGGCAATTAGTGAAAGTGTTGCAGATGAAGAGGAGGGAGCAGATATATTGATGGTAAAACCAGCACTTGCATATATGGATATTATTAGAGATATAAGAGAAAACACTACTCTACCTTTGGCAGTTTATAATGTTAGTGGAGAGTACTCTATGCTTAAAATGGCTGCAAAAGCTGGTGTAATAGATTATGAGAGAGTTATGATGGAGACTCTACTTGGTTTTAAGAGAGCAGGGGCAGATATAATTATTACATATCATGCAAAAGAGGCTGCTGAGTTGTTGAAATATTAATCTTTTATAATTTTATTTGGTATAATACATATAAAAAATATTTATAAAATAAGAGTTAGAGTAGCTTTATCTAACTCTTATTTTGAATATATAATTAGATTATGCATTAGAGATTAAAGGTAATTGTAATGGATAATTTAGATTATATAGAGTAGATATTTTTGTAAAATATACTTATTTATTGTAGTGAAATGTTTTGATATGAAGGAGAATAATTATAATGCATATTCATTTTATTGGAATAGGGGGGATTGGACTCTCTGCTTTGGCAAAATTTTTGGTAAATAGTGGTTATAAAATTAGTGGTAGTGATATATCTAAAAGTGAGATTACAGATGATTTGGCACTAAATTATGGAGCACATATTACAATACCACACCACAAAGATTCAGTAGATGGGGCTGATATTGTTATATATTCTGCTGTAATTAGACCAAATAATCCAGAGTATAAAAGAGCTAAAGAGCTTGGTTTAAAACTATTATCTAGAAAAGAGGCTCTTAAATTTATACTTAAAGACTCTATTGTATATGCTGTTGCAGGGGCACATGGTAAGAGTACAACAAGTGCAATTTTATCTTCAATAATGCAAGATACAAATGCATTAATTGGAGCTATAAGTAAAGAGTTTGGCTCAAATGTTAGAAGTGCAGATGGTAAAGAGGTAGTCTTTGAGGCAGATGAGAGCGATGCTAGTTTTTTAAATACACATCCGCATTTAGCAATTGTTACAAATGTAGAGCCAGAGCATATGGAGTACTATGAGTATGATGAAGAGCGTTTTTATGGAGCATATAGAAGTTTTTTAGAGTTAGCAACAATAAGAGTATTAAATGGAGAGGATGAGTATTTAAAAGCACAAGATGACTTAGATAGTATCTATCTCTATCCAAGCAAAGAGATTAGTAGTGTAGAGTATGTTTTAATAGACTCTAAACCATATACCAAATTTCAATTAAGAAGTTATGGAGAGTTTAGAGTCTATGGTTTAGGTTTTCATATGGCGCTAGATGCATCGTTAGCGATACTTGCAGCTTTAAAGCTTGGACTAGAGCTAGAGTGTATTAGAGATAATTTATTAAAATATAGAGGTATTAAGAAGAGGTTTGATGTAATACAGAGTAGTGATTTAGTGGTTATTGACGACTATGGGCACCATCCAACAGAGATTAAAGCAACACTTAGTGGTATATTTGAGTATGCAAAACTATTAGGTATAGATAGAGTATATGCTATTTGGCAACCACATAAATATAGCAGAACAATAGATAATCTACAAGGCTTTGTAGAGTGCTTTGAGGGTGTTGAAGAGCTTACAATTTTACCTATATGGGCAGCTGGAGAGGTTAAAGTTAATATAGACTTAAAAGGGGCATTCTCTAGATATACTCTAAAAATGGCTGAAAAAGTTAGCAAGAAAGATGGTGTTGTTAAGATTTTAAATGATAAATCAGAGTCTATAAAGAGCTATCGTAGTGGTTTAGTTGTAGCATTTGGTGCAGGAGATATAACTTATCAAATTAGAGGAGAGAAGTAGTTTGAGCTTAATTTGGCCAAACGATAAACTAAAGAGGCTATCGACTAAACTAGATTTAGATAACCATATAGGTAGATTAAACTCACTTTTTGCTAGAGAGAAGAGCATAGTATTAGTTGGAGATAGTAAGCAACATGCTAAATATATAGAAGCACTAGATGAGGTAGAGCTTATACAGATGCCAGAGCTTCCTCGCATGGATGAGCAGATCAATAGGCTCTCTAAGGGTGCTACATTATCGTTAGAGCAGCTATATCTTTTTGTTAAGCAGTTAGAGTTTTTTAATAGATTAAGAGCGCAGAGTTTACCTATAATTTGGCAAAAACTTATTGAAAATATAGAGATACCAAGTGAAGTATCGGAGACACTTAGTTATTTTAATGATCAAGGCTTAATAGATAGCCAAAAAGAGCCAGAACTGTACGATATAGAGTTGGCTTTAAATAGGGTAAGACAAGAGCAAAAAGATAAACTTGCATCAGTTTTAAGATCTAGTTCATTAAAAGAGTATCTTATAGATTCACAGATACACTTATATTATGGGCAAGAGTCACTTTTAGTTCGTGGTGGTTTTAGTAGAGCTATTAAAGCTAGTGTAATTGGGCGTAGTAGTGCAGGCTATTTCTATATTGTTCCAGATTCGTTAGATCAGATTAAAAAAAGGGTAAGTTCTCTTATAGATAGAGAGCAAGAGATATACCAAAGATATGCTAAAGAGTTTTCGCTTATATATAGTAAATGGTGGAGATTTTTTAGTTTTTTAAATAGAGAGTTTGATAGGGTTGATCACTACTTTGCAAGAGCACTTTTTTTAAAGAGTTCAGATTTTAATTTAATTTTGCCAACAAATAATAAAAATATAGTTTTATGTGAGTTCGCACACCCTGCAATTAAAGATGTAGTACCCATAGATATAGATTTTAAGAGTAAAATAGTTTTAGTTACAGGTGTAAATGCTGGTGGTAAGACTATGCTTTTAAAGTCTATTTTAAGCTCTATATTTATGAGTAGATATTTAATTCCTTTTAAGTGTAATCCAAATAAAACAGAGGTTGGAAGTTTTGATAATATAGAGGTTATATTAGATGACCCACAATCTGTAAAGAACGATATATCTACATTTGCTGGTCGAGTAAAAGAGTTTAATAGACTATTTAACTATAAAGATGCAATAGTAGGGGTAGATGAGATAGAGCTTGGAACCGATGCCGATGAAGCAGCAGCACTTTTTAGGGTGCTTCTAGAGGAGCTTAGCAATAAGGGGCTATATTTTATAGTAACAACACACCATAAAAAGTTAGCCTCTTTAATGGCTAGCAATAGAGATGTAGAGCTAATTGCAGCACTATTTAATGAAGAGCTACAAAAACCTACATATCGATATTTAAGTGGTACAATAGGTAATAGTTACGCATTTGAGACAGCATATAGATATGGTGTTAACAAAGAGATAATAGATAAAGCTAAAGAGGCTTTAGGAGATGATAAAGAGAGAATATCCTCTCTTATAGAGCGCTCTACTATGTTAGAGATAGAGATGCAAAAAAAGCTAGAGGAGATAGATAATAAGGTTAAGAGTGCAGAAATTTTAACAAAAAAGTTAGAGCATAAGAGAGAGTTGCTAGATAAAGAGTATAAAGAGCGATTATTTAAATTAGAGCAGAGCTATCAAAGTTCTTTAAAAAAGTTACAAATTGCACTAAAAAAAGCAGATAATCCAGAAGCAAGACGCTTAATAAATGAAGCACATAAACTAAAAAAGAATCAAAAAGAGCTTAAAGATGATATTGTAGTAAGAGATCTTAAAATTGGAGATATTGTAAAATATAGGGGCAAAAGGGCAAAAGTTATTAGCTTAAAGTCTAAAGAGGCAATGATAGATCTAGATGGCATGAAAATGCGAGTTCCAAAGAGAGAGTTAAAAGAGTTTGCAGAGAACAAAAAGCTAAAAAAACCAGCTACTAGAGTAAATATTTCAGTCTCTAAACCTAAAAATAGCAAAATGACACTAAAGCTATTAGGTTATAGAGCCGATGAAGCGATAGAGGAGACACAGAAGTTTATTTCAGATGCCTTAATACATGGATTTAATGAGATAGAGATAATTCACGGAACTGGAAGTGGAGTATTATCTAAAGTAATAACAGATTTACTTAAAAAACATCCAAGAGTTAAAGATTATGAGAGAGCTAAAGGTAACTTTGGAGCAACAGTAGTTAAGTTTTAATTGTATATATTTTCTATTTTAAGATATGTTGTTAGGGTTAGAAAGAGAGTTATAGTCTCTCTACTCCTCCTACTACTTTTCCTAAAATTTGTACTTCATCTGGTGCTAGAACCTCTGGAGAGTATAGTTTATTATCTGAAATTAGCTCTATTGAACCATCTACTTTTCTATTTAATCTTTTTATAAATAATCCACCTGGTGTTGATACAATAAATATTCCATCTTTACAGATAATATTTTTTTCTCTATCTACAAATACAATTGAACCATTCTTAAGCGTTGGTTCCATAGACTCTCCATCTACATGAATTGCCTCAATATTTTTAGTATGTATATCATCGTTAGATATTTTCGGAAAGAAACTACCAATAATTTTTCTATCTATTGTAATCTCTTCATAATTTTCATCAATATTATCTGCACCACCACCTGCACTTGCTCTAACACTACTAAAATATTTAACTCTAAAGAATTTTTCAGTCTCTTCAACTAGCATTCCTGCAGATTGGTCAAAAAATAGCCAATTTATACTTAATTTTCTTCTTGCACAAAACTCTAATAGCTCTTTATATGGTACTGCACCTCTTTTTTTCATTGTTGCAAATGTAGCTTGTGAAATATTTAATTCCGCAGCTACATCTTTGTCAAATACTTTTCCTGTATCGCTCTCGTTTGAGATTACATCTTTAATCTTCTCTATTATTTCGTTAAATGCATTCATAACTCTACTCCTTCCCTAATTTTGAGTTAAATTCAAATTAAATAGATATGTATCTATAGACTCACCTTTGCTTAAGTTCCCTCCATTTATAGAACTTAAGCAAAGCGCCGTGTCACCAAGCATATTGGTCATAATAGCACTAGTGCCACTCTTTTTACCATTAAAGTCAACGTGTATCTCTCCATTTGTTAAGTTTATATTGCATGGTGTAAACTCCTGTTTATTACTTTTTTTAATATATTCCTCATCTAGTGTAGCCTTAAATATTGGCATTGTGTAATTAACACCATAATATTTATATATTAGGGGTAAAAGATATACTAATGCAGTTACAGTAGATGAATATGCAAAACCAGGTAGCGCAATTATCATCTTATTATCAACCTTTGCAACCATGATATGTTGCCCTGGTTTAATAACTACCCCTTGAAATAGTAACTCTGCACCTAAGCTATCTTTAACTATATCTTTTACAAAATCGAAATCTCCAACACTAACTCCACCCGTACTAATTACAATATCTGAACTATCTAAAGCACTCTTAAAAGCCTCTTTTAGCTCATCTATATTATCTCCAAAGCAACCAAGATTAACTGCTTGGGCTGAGTTCTCTTTAACAATAGCTTCTATTGTGTAGTTGTTTGAACTTCTGATTTGGCTCTGTTTTGTCTGCTCTTCTCCTAGCTCTAGAAGCTCACTTCCTGTTGCTAGTATTGAAACAACAGCTTTTTGATAGACATTTACATCTACATAATTTAAAGAGGCTAATACTGCAATCTCTGCAAAACCGATCTTTGTCCCTTTACTTATTAGGGTTTCGCCTTTTTTAAAGTTCTCTCCAACTTCTCTAACGCTAAATCCAAATGGTACCTCTTTATCTATTTTTATAATTTCATTCTTATATGTAACATTCTCTATTGGTATTAAAGTGTCGCTACCTTTTGGCATAAGTGAACCAGTATATGTTTTAATCGCTTTACCATGAATTAGAGTTGGAACTTCATCTGCACCAGCAGGATTTATCGCTGCAACTTTTAACTCGCTTACTGCTTGATCGTCAAAGTATATTGCATAGCCATCCATTGCAGAGGTAGGATACTCTGGAGAGTTATAGTCTGCTATTATATCTTCACTTAGGTACATACCTAAAGAGTCCATTAGAGGTAGAGATATACTTCTCTTTGGCTCTATATTAGTAGAGTTTATAATATCTATTGACTCTTCGTAGCTTATCATTTATATACCCTCACTTAATACTCCTGCATTTTTCATTGGTGTGCTTCTATCTTTAGCATAAACTCGTTTACTATCTATTACATCATATTTCCAAATTGGTGCGTTTGCTTTAAAGTCCTCTACAAACTCATCTATAAGCTCTAAAGCGACCCTTCTTTTAGATGAAGATACAGCAGATATATAAGAGCTCTCCCCAATTTTGATATCTCCAATAGCATGAGCCATCATAACTTTTGCACCTCTTTTTTCTGCTTTTTGTTGCCAAGATTGAAACCAACTTTTAAGTATTGGTTCATAAATATCAAAACTTAGAGCTTCTATATTGTTTTCAGCTCTAATTACACCAGTAAAAGTTATAAATGCGCCATGATTTAAAGAGAGTATATCTCTATACCATCTATTAGTAATCTCTTCGGCATTTAATGCACTTTTATATAACTCCACTTTTATCCTCCACAAACGGGTGGTAGAATAGAGACTCTATCACCACTTTTTAACTCATAATCTCTACTACTTAAAAGATTATCATTAACTGCAACAGCAGATATCTCTACCCACTCTTTTAGCGTCTCATTATTTAACATAAAATCTGATAGCTCTTGTAGATTTTTAATATCTAACTCAATTGTATCAAAATCTATTGGACCCAAAAATTCAATTTTAATCATTTTACCACTTTTTTTATCAAACATTTTTTTTATTGAGTTAATTATATAAGCATATTCTTTATTAAATCTTAAAAGTAGATTATTATTTTTTAATATAAATAAAATATATGTCAATTTGTCATATATTGTGTTACTTTTTTACTAAATTTTTATTCATTACGATATAATCAGATAAAAAAATAGTGTCATTTTTAAATTTTTGATCTTAAAGTATCTAAATAATTCATAAAGTGGCAAAATTATATAGCTTAATTCAATAATTTCTGTTCTTTAAATTAATTAATATTAAAATTCAAAGTGCGGAAAAATCTTCACTCTTAAGCAATTATCATAAAGTTAGATGATAAAATTTACTCAAAAAGGACAAAAGTGATATTTGGCTCTATATCTTACTTAAATCTACTGCCGTTTCAACTATATCTTAAAAAAGCTTTAAAGAGTAGCCAGCAAAAACAGATTATAAACTATAAAAAAGATGCTCCTAGCTCTATTAATGTTAAATTTAAAAAAAGAGTTGTAGATGCAGCTTTTATATCTAGTATTAAAAGTTCTAATAAAAAGTGTACTAATTTAGGAATTATTGCAAATGGTGCTGTATATAGTGTGCTAGTACTACCTAATGAACAGATGTTTGATTCTGAATCTGATACATCTAATGCACTCTCAACTATACTTAATATTAAAGGAGAGGTTACAATTGGTGATAAAGCTTTGAAATATTACCTTAATAATAGAGATAGTAGTTTTAAAGATCTATCTTTAGAGTGGAAAAAGAGGTATGACTTACCATTTGTATTTGCAAGGCTATGTTTTAATAAAAAAAATAGGGTAGTTCAAAAGTTAGCAAAAAAGTTTAATCCATACTCTCAAAAAATACCATACTACTATTTAAAAAAAGAGGCTTATAAAAAAGGTATATCAATAAAAGAGCTTAAGTGGTATCTAACATATATAAGTTACAAGATAGACTATAAAGAGCTTAGATCGTTAAATAAGTTTTTAAAGTTAGCTAGAGCTATTAAGTAGCCATCTAGATAATATATAAAGAGGGAATAGATGTTGTTTAAACTTTCCACTTTTAGCTTTTTGGCTTAGATATTTTAAGTGTTCATCTTTAAATATTCTAAACTCTTTGTTGGCTTTAAAAATTGTATCTATGCCATCTTCTTCTAATATCCACTCTATAAATGGGTAGTTTAGACCTTTTTTCTTTCTAGTGATTATTGTAGAGGGTAGATAGTTTTTTGCTACCTCTTTAACAATATCTTTTACAGAAGTGGGATTAAATCTGATTGAGCTATCTATAGTAAATGCTAGCTTCACTATCTCACTATCTATAAATGGACTTCTTACTTCTACACCATTTGCCATACTTACTCTATCTATTTTAGTTAAAAAAAACTCTGCTAATTGAACTTTAAGATCACAGTAGCTGTACCAATCAATAATATCTCTATTGCTATCTTCAAAAGTTTTCCAGTATCTGCTTAGTGGTTTAAAATTTGTGCCATCTTTTGCTTGTAGTCTGAGCAGTAGATTTAATTGTCTATCTGTATATATCTCTGCACTAGATCTAAATACTACCTCTTTTTGTAGAGCTCTTTTATACCACTCCCACTCTTTATTTTGTGAAAAATTTGAGCGTAGATTATTTTTAAGCCAGTTTGCATATGGTAACTCTTTTACTCTCTCCATCATTAGATACTCTTTATATGTTCTGTATCCTAAAAATAGTTCATCGCTGCCATCTCCACTTAAGAGAACTTTTACTCCTTGCTCTTTAGCTTTTTTTATTAAAAAGTATAGTGGTATCTGTGCAGGGTCGCCTATTGGATCATCTATTACTTGTAGCATCTCATCTAATGTGTTAAAAAAATCATCTTTAGTAAAGTTAAAAGAGTAGAAGTTTGCATCTAAATGTTTAGATACCTCTTTAGCAAAGATTCGTTCATCATAATTTGAATAACCTTCATATCCAATAGAGAATAGGTTTATTCTCTCCTTTGTGCATCTGTTAGATAAAGCAGCTACTAATGATGAGTCTAGACCACCACTTAATAGTACTCCCCACTTTATCCCTTTAGGTATACGAAGATCTACAGCACTTTTAAGCTTAACTTCTAGTTTAGCTGCGGCTTCTATTTTGGTTTTAATATCTATTTTTAAATCTAGTAATCCATCGCTACTCTCAAGCTCTACACTATTACCATTAAAATAGAGTCTAGAGGATGGAGGAACTTTATATATATCTTTTTGTATTGTAGTAGGTGCTACTGTTGTACCATACCCTAAGTAGTGATGCAGAGCTCTTTTATCTAGTCTAAAATTTGTAATTTTATTAATAGCTTTAATCTCACTAGCAAAGTAAAAATTATTATCGTGAATAGTCCAATATAGTGGTTTTTTACCAACTAAATCTCTATATAGCCAAAGCCTACCACTACTTTTGCTATATATTGCAATTGCATACATACCTTTTAGAAGTTTATTTAAATTATATTTGGCAACAAAAAGCTCTAATATAGTCTCTATCTCATCGCTTGCATTCAGTTTATATTTGTTTATTAAATCTCTATAGTTATATATTTCGCCGTTAAATATGGCTATGTAGTCACCATCTTCTAGTGGCTGATTTTGATTCTCTCCAATAGACTCAATTGCTAATCTATGAGAACCGAAAAAGTAGTTATTACCTTTTAATATTTTAGAGCCATCTTCTCCTCTATGACTTAAAGTATTAAAAGCATCAATTGCTCTCTCTTGGTTACTTCCTAAAATACCAAAAATAGAGCACATTAACTAAAAAATAGCCTTTGCTAACTCTGCTATTGTATATGCTTTACCATTAATAACAATTTTACCATTTTTTAGTTTAGCTTTTAGTCTATATACTCCGTTATCAACTTTTGCTAAACCCTTATTTTTAAACATCTCTAGAGCTATAATTGCAAAAGGATTTATAGTGCTAGCTAAAGATGAGTCTAGCTCTATTTCGATATCTCCATCGAATAGGTTTAGTTGTTGAGCCATTAAAGATATTACAGCATTTTGTGCATCTCCAGTTAGAGGTTTGCCTTTATAGATTAAATCAAGCTTTAGAGTACTCTTTTTTATGCCTATAAGCTCTAAATCTACAACTAATCTACTCTTGTTAGCAATTATTGTCTTGTTCCATAAAGGTACAATCTTATTTGTATAATCTTGTATCTTTAAAATAGCTTTTTGCATTGCTACATCATCTTTTGCATTATGCATTTGCTTATTGTATTGGTTAAGCTCTTTTTGCATTTTTAGTAACTCTAGCATACCATCAATACCTAGATTTTTAAAATCCAATTTAATATTAGACTCTTTTATACCTTTTGCAAGAGTAATACTTGGCTCATCTAATGCTTCTATCTTATAGTTATTTTTAAAATCTAGAAGCTCTCTATCGACTCTAACTATAGCACTCTCAACTTTAGAGCTATAGTTTACCATAGTTTTTTGCTTATCACTTTTATACTTTAGGCTATCAATATTAATACTATATTTAGAAAATAGCATAATATCATCTATAGGCTCTTGATCTACGGTAATAGTTGTATTTATACCACTAATATTAATATCTATTGCATCAAATTTATTCGAATAACTAAAGTTATCTATCTTTATAGATTGCTCACCTAAAAAATTATCTATATCAAAACTACTAGTTGCAATAACTTTAGAGATATTTAATCTATTACTAGAGCTTTCTCTATGAGTAGGAGAGATAGTTATAGTCTCATCTAGCTCTCCTGTAAAACTTAATTTACCCTCATATTTATATTTAATTGGCTCTTTAATATCTTTTTGAATAAAATTTACTATTTGTTTATTTAAAATTGAGCTTATATTTCCATCTGCTACAAATCCAGCTTTTGCAAACGATAAACTTGGCTTTGTAATTAAAGGACCATTATCTACTAAAATATCTACTCTATTGTTGCTAAAGATATCTTTTGGTTTAATATCTAAAGAGTAGCCATCTTTAGTTTTTGTTTGATTGAACTCTAAAGAGCCTCCATATATTACATTATACATATGAACGATTTTTTCTATATAATCACCTTTTGCCTCTGCAAATGTCGCAATAGATGAAGCTATAAGTAGTAAACTTAATACCCTATTCAATTAAAAATCCTTAATTTTTTTAACATTATACCTTATAAATTTAACAAACTATGTTAAAATGGCAAAAAATTATCCTAGTTTATACTGTAGATTTTTTCTTATTCTCTACTGTATAATTTAGGTTTATCACTTATGTTAGGTATAAAATGAAAAATTTAATTATTGTAGAGTCACCAGCAAAAGCTAGAACTATTAGTAACTTTTTAGGAAGAAATTATAAAGTAATTGCCTCTAAAGGTCATATACGAGATCTTCCAAAGACTCAATTTGGTATTACTATTGAAGATGGAGAGTTTACTCCAAAATATGTTATCTCAAAAGATAACAGAGAGACTGTAAAAGAGCTTAAGAAACTAGCAAAAGCAGCAGAAGTTGTATATCTCGCAACGGATGAGGATCGCGAGGGAGAAGCTATAGGTTACCATGTAGCAAAAGCTATTGGTAAAGAGCCTACTGAGCTTCCTAGAATTGTATTTCATGAAATTACAAAGAGTGCAATTAAAAAGGCTCTTGAGTCTCCTAGAGTAATAGATATGGATAGTGTAGATGCACAACAAACTAGAAGATTACTAGATAGAATAGTAGGTTATAAGCTATCTCCACTACTTGCAAGTAAAATTCAACGAGGATTAAGCGCAGGTAGAGTTCAGAGCTCTTCATTGAAGATTGTTGTCGATAGAGAGCGTGAAATTAATGCATTTAAACCAGTAGAGTTTTGGAGTATAAGTGCTCTTTTTGAGAAGGTTATAGAGTCTGCAATATATAGTTTTGATAATAAAAAAATAAGTAAATTAACTATTAGAATCAAAGATGATGCAGATGAGATATTAAATTCATGTAAGGGTGATAAGTTTATAGTTTCTAAGATAGAAACTGTTAAAAAGAGTGCTAAAACACCTCCTCCATTTATGACATCAACTTTACAACAAGCAGCATCAACACAGTTAGGATTTGCACCAAAAAGAACAATGCAGATTGCTCAAAAACTATATGAGGGTGTAAAGACAGATAGTGGTGTTAGTGGTGTTATAACATATATGAGAACAGATAGCTTAAATTTAGCAAAAGAGGCCGTAGAGTCTTCTAGAGATTTTATAGAGAAAAGTTTTGGTAAAGATTATGTGCCATCTAAGCCAAAGTTTTATAGCTCTAAATCTAAGGGTGCACAAGAGGCACACGAAGCAATTCGTCCAACAAATATAGAGTTTACTCCAGAGATTGCAAAAGGCTTTCTAGAGAGTAGTGAGTTAAGGTTATATACTATTATATATAATAGATTTTTAGCATGCCAAATGAGTGATGCGAAGTATGAGTTGCAAAATGTATTCTTTAGTGGTAGTCGTGCAGTATTTAAAGCACAAGGTAAGAAGATGCTATTTGATGGTTTCTACCGAGTAACAGGGTTTAGCGATAAAGATACAATCTTGCCTAAACTAGAGGAGAATCAAGTAGTTAGCTTAGATAAATTAGATGCAAAGCAAAACTTTACAGAGCCTCCTGCTAGATACTCTGAAGCAAGTTTAATTAAAGAGCTAGAGAAGAGGGGTATAGGTCGTCCAAGTACTTATGCACCTACAATTACAATACTTCAAAGCAGAAACTATATAGAGCTAGAGAAAAAAAGAATTATCCCAACAAAGATAGCCTTTACAGTTATAGAGCTTCTAGAGAATCACTTTGAAAACATAGTTGATTCTAACTTTACATCTAATTTAGAGGAGAAACTAGATTTAATTGCCGAAGGTAAAGAGAGTTGGCAAAAGGTTTTGGGTGATTTTTATGAGCCATTTATGGAAAAAATAGAGAAGGGTAAAAAAGATATAAAGTCTCTAAAAACAGTAAAACCAACAGGTCGTAAATGCCCAAGTTGTGAAGATGGAGAGCTTGTAATTAGAAAAGGTAGATATGGAGAGTTTATATCTTGTAGCACCTTTCCCAAGTGTAAATATAGTGAAAATATTAAAAAAGAGGGAGAAGAGGGTAAAGATGAACCAGAGACTACAGATGAGGTATGCGATAAGTGTGGCTCAGATATGGTTATTAAAAACTCTCGTCGTGGTAAATTTTTGGCATGCTCTTCTTACCCTAAGTGTAAAAATGCTAAACCACTTACACCACCTAAAGAGGCAGAGGTTCCATGTCCAGATTGTGGTGGCAAACTATTAGAGAGAAGTGGAAGAAGAGGTAAATTTTATGGTTGTGAAAACTACCCTAAGTGTAAATTTATTACCAACTACCCACCAATTAAGAAAAAATGCCCAGAGTGTGGATATCTAATGGTACATAAAGAGCTAAAAACAAAAACAGTTGATGAGTGCCTTAAGTGTAAATATAAAGATGAGCAAAAGAGATAGTGAGTAGCTTTATAATTGGAGTATTAAGCGACTCTCATACAAGAGATGAGCTACAAAGAGAGGTTCTAGATAGATTAGTAAGTCAAGGATCTAGCTACCTTTTACATTTAGGTGATTTTGGAATGCCAGTAAATTTAGAGATGCTACATAATATAGATCTTCCCTATGCCTCTGTTTTTGGAAACAATGATTATGGCTTAATAGATATGCAGCAAAATTTTAATATAAAAACAGAGCCATACTATCTAAAGATAAAAGAGAGTAGAATAAAGATGATGCATCTACCTTACTACCTAACCCCAGATAGTGATATTGTGCTATATGGGCATACTCATAAGTTTAGTGTAGAGTATAAAAACTCTACACTTTTTCTAAATCCAGGTGAGGTGTGCGCAAGAGAGAAAAACTTAAGTGAGTGTGCAACTATAGAGGTATTTGAAGATAGATATTTAGTAAAGTACCACTATATTGTGCCAGATAGTAATAGCTGGAGTGTAGAAGAGTTTAGCTATAGAAAAAAGGGAGCTTAAATGTATAAAATCAGTCTATATCTAGAATCACTATTTTTAATGAGTTGCAATGCCTAGTGATATTTACTTAATTTTAACTCTTGCTCTTACACTCTGGCTATCACCATTTATTGCGAACTTTATTAAAACACCAATACCTGCAGTAGAGATATTAATTGGCTCAATATTGGCTACTCTTGGTATTTTACATAAAAATGAGTATTTTGATTTAGTAGCAGAGGTTGGATTTTTATATTTAATGTTTTTAGCAGGGTTAGAGGTTAATCTATATAGCCTTTTAAATGCTCGAAAAGAGTTAATTCAGCGCTCTGTACTCTTTGTTGTGCTACTTGGTGTTTTATCTATATTTTTTCACTACCTCTTTAATCTAAATATTATATATACAATCTCTCTACCACTTATATCTATTGGTCTTTTAGCTACTCTATCTAAAAGCTATGGTAAAGATGTAGCTTGGATACAGATGGCATTTATTGTAGGTGTTTTAGGTGAGATATCTAGTATTATATTGCTAACAATATTAGATGCCGCTGTAGAGGTTGGTTTTAGTTTTGAGCTCGGAGAGAAGCTAGCTATACTCTTTGGGTTTATACTTCTAATTGTACTACTATATAAATTGATAGATTTTATATTCTGGTGGAGACCAGATCTAAAAGATAAATTAATGCCAAATGAAAACCATGCTGAGCAAGATATAAGGTTAAGTATGTCACTGTTTTTCTTATTTATTGTTGTAATGATACGCTTACATCTAGAACTAGCCCTTGGTACATTTATAGCAGGAGTTGCAATTAGTGCCTTTTTTCATCATAAACATGAACTCGAAGAGAAGATGGGCAATTTTGGTTTTGGTTTTTTAGTTCCACTATTTTTTATTCATGTTGGTACAACATTTGATTTGAACTCTATATTAATGGATGGTGTATTAGCAGATGCACTGCTGTTAGTAATACTATCAATATTAACAAAATTTCTCTCAGCTGTTACTCTAAGAGGATTTTTAGTAATAAAAGAGGGTCTGCTTGTGGCACTGTCGCTATCTATGCCTCTTACTTTACTTGTTGCTGTTGCAACTATTGGTTACAATACAAAATATATAACCCTACTAAACTATTTTTCTATTATCTTAGCAGCTATTTTAGAGATCTTAATAGCAATGGTAGTTATTAAAATTTTAGCAAAAAAATAGACTATTTTGCTTAAGTAAACTTTAATAGACTGCTTGTATCATCCTAAAAAATTGTTATCACTATTTAGTTAATGAGGTAATATAGAAGAAGTCTAATGTTTTTTAGATTATTAGAGCTATAATTACTAAAAAAGTTTAAAGGCTTTATATGTTCGAGATGATATCGTTAAAAAATGGTTTAGATAATGTAAAAGGGTTTTATAGTGGTGGCTTAAATTGTGGGCTTCGACCTAATAGCGAGCAGGGGGATTTATCTTTTATTAGAAGTGAAGTCCCTTGCTTAACTACGGCAACATATACTACAAATAGATTTTGTGCTGCTCCTATTAAACATGCAAAAGAGTATGGAGATATTTTTGAGAGTGATTTTGTTCTTATAAATGCTAAAAATGCTAATGCAATGACTGGAGAAAAAGGGTTAGAGGATATAAAAGATATACTCTCAAAGACTCCAATAGAGACTAAAAACCCAATTATGAGCTCTACAGGTGTAATTGGGTATAGATTACCTAAAGATAAGATAATAGATGGATTGAATAGATTGGATTTTAACACTAAAGACTCTAATGCTCTTGCAACTTCTATAATGACAACAGATAGATTTAAAAAGGAGATATGTTTTAGAGTTAATTTAGAAGATGGCACAAGCTTTATGGTGGCAGCAGTTGCTAAGGGTGCTGGTATGATAAACCCTGCAATGGCTACAATGTTATGCTTTATTGTTACTGATGCAGATATTCCAAAAGATGATATTAATGAGCTTTTAAATGTAGCAGTAGATGATTCGTTTAATAAAATTAGTGTAGATGGAGATACATCTACAAATGATACAGCACTTTTAATGGCAAATGGAGAGAGTGGAGCTTACAATAAAGAGGCTTTTAAAGTAGCACTTAAAAGATTAACTTTTGAGCTAGCTATGATGATGCTAAGAGATGGCGAAGGTTCTAATAAAGTGGTAGCTTTTGAAGTAACTGGTGCAAAAAATAATGAAGAGGCAGCAAAAGCAGCAATAAACTTAAGTAACTCTTTACTTGTAAAGACAGCACTATTTGGGCAAGACCCAAATTGGGGTAGAATTGCTTCGACAATTGGTGCAAGTGGCATAGAGTGTGATGAAGAGAAGTTAGTCATATATTATGATAATCTACTGATCTATAGTAGTGAGTATCCAGAATTAGATAAAGATAGAGAGGATAAAGCTTATAAAATAATGAGCAAAGATAGCTTTAAAATTAAGTGTAATTTAGGTTTGGGAGATGGTTCGTATATGGCATATGGTTGCGACTTAAGTTACGAATATGTTAAAATTAATGCCGAGTATAGAACATAGATTTCTATTTTTTATGATATAATATATTTATAAAATAAAGAAAGGATTTTCATGTTACATGAATATAGAGAAGAGATAAGTAAACTAAAAGTAGAAAATGCACACTTTGCAAAAATATTTGAAAAACATAATGAGTTAGATCAAAAAGCTAAAGATGCAGATGAGGGCAGATTACACCTAAGCGATGGTGAACTAGAGGTAATTAAAAAAGAGAAGTTAAAGTTAAAAGATGAAGCTCTAAAGTTAATATTAGAGTATAAGAAAGCTAACTAAACATTATAGTAAAACAAGCCCTTTCTTGGGGGTTATTTTACTATTTTAAGATTGCATTATAGATTATTTTCTAAAATCTATCTTTGGTTTTAGATTAACTAAAAAAGATAAATTTAAATAATTAGAGTATTTTCTTAGTTTTTCAATTTTAGAGATTCTATATATTAATATTTTTTTAAAACATAATATTAGGAGCTCTAGGCTTGGCATTTACAAAATCAGATACAAAAGCCAAATTTATTGACCTTAAACTAAAAACTAATATAAACAGATCAAGAGGTTTTCTAAGCCTTATCCTAGAATAATATAAAAAAGTAGTACAAGAAGCAGAAGAAAAGTTAAATAGATGCAACTTGTACTCAAATATATCATTAAAGAGCAGTATATTTTGGAGTTGAGAGTATGAGCATAACAATAAAAATAAAAAATATATTAGAACACCCATTAGTTGACACCATAGCTAACTTTATTAAAAAGTTTAAATCATCCAAAAGCTATTGGTCTGTCTCTTTTATAGTGATTGTATTTACACTTAGAGAAGCCATAGCGTGGAAGTATGGCTCGGCTATCTCTGCATATGCACACAAGCAGCTAGAGGGTAGCGACTGGGCTTGGTTGTGGACGGCTATTGAGTTTGTGTTTGATATTGGTGGTAGTTGGGAATTAGCTCTTGGTGGGGCTGTTACTTTTATTATTTTATCATTAGTAGAAGTCTCAAAAGGTGAAGACAATAGGATTACTCTTAAGGATAGTTTTTTATCGCTATTACTACTTTTAACTATCTTTGGTATGACAATATATGCTATATCTAGTAATAATACCAATCATATCAAAACACATAAACAGCAAGAGGTCACAAACAATAAATTAGATGAAATAAAAGCTCTCATAAAGCTACAAGGTGGAGATGAAACAGATTTTTTAATTAAGTATTTTGGCAAAGATTATAAAGTTATTTTGAACCACCCTCAAACTTATCATAACTTTACAACACTCTTAAAAGAGACCCAAAAAACAGCAGATGAGTTACTCAAAGAGAGAGAAGAGTTGCTAAAAAAGATAAAAAAACAAAGCTTTAACGATAAATTACAAAAACAAATAGATAAAGCCTTTAAAGAGTTACGCTATGAAGATGTAAGAGAGCTAATAGATGGCTTTTTGGAAGCCAACGCAGACAAAGAGAAAGAGATTATAAAAGCACACTATATTAAAGCACTAAGTTACATGGAGCAGATACGCTACGACGAAGCCAAAGAGGAGTTTGAAAAGATAGCTCCTAATATAGATGATGCAGAGATATTGTCTGATTATGCAGAAATCTATTATATTTTAGGTGACTATGACAAAGCGATAGAGTATTATGAGAAATCTTTAAAGATAAAACTTGCCACCCTAGGAGAGAACCACCCCTCTACAGCCACAAGCTACAATAATATCGGTGGGGCATGGAAGAGTAAAGGCGAATATGACAAAGCGATAGAGTATTATGAAAAATCTTTAAATATAAGAGTTGCCACCCTAGGAGAGAACCACCCCTCTACAGCCACAAGCTACAATAATATCGGCTTGGTATGGGATAGTAAAGGTGAATATGACAAAGCGATAGAGTATTATGAAAAATTTTTAAAAATACGACTTGCTACCCTAGGAGTGAACCACCCCGATACAGCCACAAGCTACAATAATATCGGTGGGGCATGGCAGAGTAAAGGTGAGTATGACAAAGCGATAGAGGATTATGAAAAATCTTTAAAAATACGACTTGCTACCC
>CAMZLH010000036.1 GCA_947311565.1 uncultured Nitratifractor sp. | reverse complement strand
CTCCTCTACCTTCTCCTCTACTGTAGTTTTACTAACTATAGGCTTTTTAACTACTTTTTTATCTTTTGCTACTATCTCTTTCTTAATTTTACTACTCTCATTACTATTTTTAGGTTTTTTTGTTATATTCTCGCTCTTCTTCTCTTTTACTACTACCCTCTTTTTGCTACTCTTCTTACTTGAACTCTTTTTAGCTAAAACAGAGACCCTAAATGGCACACTTTTATACTCTTTTTTATTAACAAATACTGAGAAAGATGGCATATCAAAACTTTTCTCTGGAGCTATAGTTAAAGTTAAAGTTCTCTTTACTAAAGCAACTTTTTTATCTTTTACCTCTGCAATTCTATACGATACAGATCCTTTTGCTCTACCCTTTACACCATACCCACCAATATCTTTAATTTTAGGAAATTTAAATTTAGAACCTTTTTTTGCCTCTGCTACAAGTATAATCTTTAGCTTACCTAAGCTAGCTATATTATTTTGTGGATCAAGTGCAACATATACTCTTGGTTTTTGAGCAAACACTATTGTAGCTGCTGCAACTATTAAAAATATTAACTTATTCATATAAACTCCTACCATGGGTTATGTTTAATTTTATTACTCTCTTTAGTATCTATTTTATACAAAAGTACCGGTACCTTTTTACTCTTTAGATTCTCTTTTAGCATACTTTTTAACTTTAACTTCCTCTTCGCCTCTTCCATCTTTTTAATATCTTCTTTTGTTAATTTTCTCTTTTTATTTAACTTTTTCTTATCTCTTTTTTTGCTATTTCCATCTTTAGATTTCTCTTTTTTCTTATCTTTTTTCTTATCTTTTTTTCTCTCTTTATCTAATTGTTCTTTAAATTTAGACTCTTTTGCTATGAAAAGGTTATATCTTGTATCTCTACTATCTTTATGTTTTAGCGAAATTTTATATGCAAAAATTGCATTATCATACTCTTTTAAATTGTAGTAGCAGTTACCTATATTATAGACTCTATCACCCTCATCTACTGCCTCTCCAACAGATCTTTTATAATATTTTAGTGCCTCTTCATATCTACTTAACATATATAGATTATTAGCCATATTGTAGTTAATCTCTGCTGACTCACTATTTAAAGATTTCAAATCACTTAAAGCCTCTTTAAACTTTTTATCTCTAAAGTTATCTTCTGAACTACTTATATAACTAAAATCAAACAGAGAGCCAAATAGCACAACCGAAAATAAAATTTTTATAAAAAAGAGTCTAAATAGAGTCATTTTTTATCTCTTTTACTATAACTAGGCATAGATGATATCGCTATTAATAGTAGTAGAATCGATACAATTAAAGGGTAGTAGAATAAGACTTGTTTATCCCTAACTTTAATAGAACTACTTTTAATACTATTATGCATATTAGAGTCTATTTTTTTTGCAATACTCTCCATATTCTCTGCTCCATAATCGGCAATAATATAATCTCCACCAGACTCTTTGGCAACATTAGCAAGAGACATATTTAATTTACTAATAACAATTTTACCACCATTAAAAACTGTCTTATCTTTGCTATCTAAAACGGGTGAGCCATCTTTAGTTCCTATTAGTATAGCATATAGTTTTATACCCTCAGATTTTATAACTTTTTTAAAATTAATTAACTCATTACTCTGCGCACCATCACTTACAATTACAACTATTTTACTTCTTGATTTTAACTTATTTTTTAAGACACTAGCTAGAGTTTCAAAGTTACTTTCACCTTGTAGATACTCTTTACTAATTCCATGTATAACCTCTTTTAGTGTATCTTTATCATCACTCATAGGAGATGCTAAATATGTATTTTTACTAAAAGCCAAAAGCATAATATCATCATCACTCAGCTTATACAAAAGCTCCTCAATTTTTAATTTTGCAAACTCTAATCTATTTGGATATCTATCTTTACATCTCATTGAACCCGAAATATCTAATACAATAGTAACCTCTAAACTACTTACTCTTAAATTACGCTCACCTCTATCTATATAAGGGTTAGCTATTGCAATTATCATAAAAAAAATAGAGGCTAGAGTTGTTGCATTCCTAACTCTGCTACTTACTCCACTATCTTCAACACTAATTCTCTTTAAGACCCTCTTTTTAAATACTCTCTCAAGAGCATCTTTATTAGTTAAAACTAAAAATGCAAATAAAGAGAATGGTACTAAAAGTATATACAGAAGATATATATTCTCAAAAGTCATCTTTTAAATACCCCCATAACACTCTTAAAGTATATAAACAGTAACATTGAGATAATAGAGATAATAAGAGGGAAATAGAAGTAGTATATATAGAGTTTATAAATTTTCCCTTTTATTTTTGTTGTTTCACTCTGGTCTATCTCTTCATATATCGTCTCTAATGCCCCTTTATTTGTTGCTAAATAAAAGGCTCCATTACCTTTTTTAGCTAAACTCTTTAACTTTGAAATATCTAAATCTTTATCCTCTCCAATACCAATAATATATAATTTTATTTTACTATCTTTTAAAACCTCTAAAAGCTCTTCATGAGTCGTTTGGCTCATATTATCTATTCCATCTGTCAAAAGAAGTGCAATTTTACTCTTTCCTTTAGAGCCCTCTAATATATATAGTCCCTGAAGTAATGCATCATAAATTGCTGTTCTTTTACCTACTATACCAACTCTTTGCTTCGATATAATATCCTTAAGAAACTCTTTATCAAATGTAAGCGGAGATGCAATAAATGCACTACTAGAGAAATTAATTAAACCAACTCTATCACTTGTTCTATCTTCTATAAACTTAGATATAACCTCCATAATAGCAGTAAACTTATCTCTAGTTAAATTAGAGTCATCAAAGCCTCTCTCATTCATAGACTCACTAGAGTCTAATATTATCATTATATCTCGCCCCTCTTTTTTATCATTTCTAAACTCTGTAACTTTAACAGGTGAGGCTAAAGATGTAATTAGTGTAACTATACCTACCCACTGAAATATAAGTAACCATCTACTCTTAAATCTATTTTTACTTACTAATAGATGAATATATGGTAAATATATCGTAGTACCTCTAGCTGGACATCTCTTAAAACATATCCAAAATAGTATCAATAAGACAAATACATATGGATACTCAAACTCATATTGACTCATTACATACCTGCTTAAATAGATTATAATAGTTTAAAGTTTCACTATCTATTTTATCTATATCTTTTCTATATTTATAGATATCTAATCTATCTCTTAATTGATTAAATATCTCTTTTTTTCGCTTATCTTTAGCTAAAACTAATCCATATTTTGTTGCTAAATAAGATGCCTCTTTTGGTTTACTCCAATCTATATTGCAAAATTGAGTATAGTAATACTTTTCGCAATCTATACTACACTTAGAGCGACTATATATATAGAATTTTCTAAATAGTATATACCCAAAATATAAGCCAACAGCCACTGTAGCAATTAATATATAAAGTGAGTAGTCTGGTATTTCAACTATTGGTTTTATATCTCTTAACATTCACTACCTCATCTTCTTACTTAACTCTAAATATGGATCTTGATTAGTATATAGTTTTGTAAATCTAGCGCCAACTCTTCTTAAATGCTTAAATAGTACCTTATCATTATTCACTAAAGCCTCTCTATAGGCATCTATAGTTTCACTATCAATATTTCCACTAAAACTACTTAAATGAGCTGGATCAACTAAAGTCACTTCTCCCATCTCTTTTAAATTCTCTAAAAATCTATCTCTTACTACTATAACAACTAGATCATGCTTTTTAGCAAGTAGAGATATATTAACCTCTCCAACAAAATCACCTATCATAATAAGTAACGACTTCTTTAAGACTCTTTTATTAAGCTCATCAATCCATCCATCAAAGTTAGCCTCTTTACCAATAACATTAAAACCTATCGCTTCATCAACCTCTTTAGTAACAGCATATATCTTCTTAGATGGTTTAGAGTACCTATACAACTTATCAGCATATAGTATATGGCTAAATTGATCTCTATTTCTAATTGCACCAAAACCTAAAAGTGACATAACCTCAATAATATACTCTTGTACTATTTTATCACTACCAAAAAATGTTGAACCAGATAACATAGTAGAGACAACTACATTTAACTCTCTCTCTTCATTGTAAACTTTAATAAATGGTTTACCAACTCTTGCTGTTGTCTTCCAATCTATCTTTCTAACATCATCTCCATAAGCATACTCTCGTAGTTCACTAAACTCGAAACCTTCACCATGAAAAGCTGATATATTATTGCCACTAAGTGCCCCAAAAACCTGTTTTTTTGTCTTTAGAACAATCTGTTTTCCTCTTTTATTCATTAAGGTATTGGCACTGCTGTTAAAACTTTTTCTATAATACTATCTTGTGTAATACCCTCTGCTTGCGCTTCGTAACTTAAGATAATACGATGTCTAAGTATCTCTTTTGCAATATATGCTATCTCTATTGGAGAGACAAAATCTTGTCCCTTTATATATGCTACTGCACGCGCTGCTTTATACATATCGATACTTGCTCTTGGGCTTGCTCCAAACTCTATATATTTCTTTATATCTTTTAAACCATACTTTTTAGGCTCTCTAGTGGCAAATATAAGCTCTATTATATACTTCTCTATCTCTACATCTAAGTGAACACTCATCGCCTCTTTTCTAGCTAACATTAGATCTTTAGCATCTGCAACTTGCTCTATCTCTTCAAAGCTATCACTAGAGACTCTTCTTGCAATCTCTAACTCTTCAGCTCTTGTATTATACCCAACTACAACTTTCATTAAAAATCTATCTAATTGTGCCTCTGGAAGCTCATAAGCCCCCTCTTGTTCTACTGGGTTTTGTGTAGCCATAACCAAAAATGGCAAATCTAATGCAAAAGTATCATCTCCAATTGTCAATTGTCTCTCCTGCATAACCTCTAGTAGTGCCGACTGAACCTTAGCAGGAGCTCTATTTATCTCATCTGCTAATAGTAAATTTGTAAATACTGGACCTTTTTTAATCTTAAAGCTATTTGTAGTTGGATCATAAATCTCTGTACCTATAATATCGCTAGGCAGAAGGTCTGGAGTAAACTGAACCCTCTTAAAGTCTAACCCTAAAGATTTAGCCAAAGCATTAATAGTAGTTGTTTTTGCAACACCAGGCACACCCTCTAGCAATATATGCCCCTGGCAAATAAGCCCCACAAGTAAAGACTCTACCATCTTCTCTTGTCCAACTACAACTTTATGAACTTCTGCTCTAATTTTACTAATGGTATCCAAAATAACTCCTAATAGACATAAATAGAAGATATTCTACTAAAATTAAATTAACAATTAATAAACTACTTAAAAAATTCTAAAGTTTTAGCAATAATATCGTCACTATCTTTACTATTAGCTTGTAGAGTTACTCTATCTTTACCATCCTCTGGATACTCTATAAAAACTCTTTGCTCATAGCTAGATACCTTCTTAACACCCCTATCTTTAGCCAACACCTTAACAATCATTAAGTCTATAAACTGCTTGGTTAGCTTATCTAGCTCTCCAAATCTATCTACTATCTCCTCCTCTATCTCATAAACTTCTACTGTTGTATCTGCTTGAGAGAGTCGTCTATAAAGCTCTAATCTAAGCCTATCTTCGGTAATTAAATCATCACTTAAGTAGGCATCTACACTTAATTTTATCTCTACACTTACTTTACTCTCTTTACTCTGCCCACTAAGTAATCTTATAGCATCTTCTAACATCTTTAAGTATAATGAGTATCCAATCTGTTTTATATGTCCACTCTGCGCTTCACCAACCAAATTACCACCACCACGAATCTCTAAATCATGCATTGCTAAAACTGCACCACTTCCTAAATTACTATGGCTCTCTAGTGCTAAAAGTCTTCTTTTTGCATTATCTTTAAGGGTCTCTTTATTATCTACTAAATAGTAGCAATACCCCTCTTTACCACCTCGACCCACTCTTCCTCTAAGCTGATGCAAATCTGCAATTCCAAAGTTTTGAGAGCCATCTACTATCATAGTATTTGCATTTGGTAAATGTATTCCAGACTCTACTATAGAGGTACTTAGTAGCAAATCATACTCTCTATTTTCAAACTTTATCATCTCTTTTTCTGTAGTTGCTGGTGGAATTTTAGAGTGTAAAACTGTAATACGTAAATTTGGCATTTCATCTAATAGAACTCTTTTTTTCTCCTCTATAGCCGCAATAGAGTTAAATACATAGAAGACCTGACCTCCACGGCGAAGCTCTCTGCTTATAGCCTCTTTAATTACTTTTGCATCGTAATCTTTAACAAATGTTCTAATCCCTACTCTAGATATAGGTGGTGTAAAAATTTCGCTAAATGTTTTAATTTGCGAAAGTGCCATATTAAGTGAACGAGGAATTGGTGTTGCAGACATAGATAAAAGATGTGTATCAATGGTTAAAGCTTTAAGCGCCTCTTTCTGTTTTACTCCAAACTTATGCTCTTCATCAATTACTACAAGTGCTAACTTTTTAAATTTTGCATTAAGTAAAGCGTGAGTTCCAACTACAACATCTACCTCTCCATCTTGAAGCATCTGCATTATAGCTTTTTTAGATTTTGCTGTAGTAAATCTATCTACCTTTGCTATCTTAACATCCCAACTCTCAAACCTCTCTTTGAGACTATTAAAGTGTTGCGCAGTTAGTAGTGTAGTTGGTGCAACCAGTGCTGCTTGATATCCATTTTTAACTATTGCAAATATTGCATTCATTGCAACTTCTGTCTTTCCGAATCCTACATCTGCACTAAGTAACCTATCCATAATTCTACCACTACTTAGCTCATCTAATATATCCTCTATAGCTTGCATCTGATCTTGTGTATGGTCAAAACCTGCCTCTTTTAAAAAGAGCTCTTGAACTCCTCTATCGACTACTAGTTTAATACCCTTTTTTAAGACTCTTTTTGCATTTAGCTCCATTAACTCTCTAGCAATTGCAAATAGTTTCTCTTTTACTCTGCTTTTTAACTTCGCAAACGAAGCTTTTCCAAGCTTATCAAGTGCGGGCAAAGAGCCACTAGAGGCTACATATCTATCTATAACCTCTAAATTCTCTACAGGGATATACAACATATCTTCATTTTGATACTCTAAACTTACAAACTCTCTAAATCTACCTAATACTTCTCGTTTCTCTATACCTTTAAATACACCTACCCCATAATCTTCGTGTACTACATACTCCCCAACTTTTATCTCATCTAAAATAAGTGTTGGCTTTTTTACTCTCTTTCGCTTTTTATCCCTATTTAAAGATAAAATCATCTCTTTAGAAGAAGAGATATTTACTATACTATCAAGATATTTAATATTTAACTTATCTAAATATGGCAATGTACTTGCTCTAATTTGAGTCTGGTTTTTAGATATTATAGTAATCTTTTTATCTCTATTTACCTCTACTATAGAGTTTATATCTACAACTTCTAAATCTCTAAACTCTTTAGCCTCTGGAATAACATTTAAGGAAAAACTATCTATATTAACTTGTGGGGTAGTTTCCTTATTTATCTCATAATACTCTGTAATCTCGCTCTTTAAGGACTCTCTTAATAAAATTGTCTCAAAACTATCTAGATAGTTCTGCCCTAAACTCTCTAAATGCCAAAGCCCTAAAGAGTCGATATCTTTTACAAATGCACTAAAAGAGCTACTCTCCACTTCAATTTTTAAGCTATCGAACTCACTCTGCACAAGTGCTAAAAATGCAGATGCTATCTCTATAGTATCTACTTCATCTTTAGCTCTTTTTTGGGTAGATATATCAAACTCTCTAATCTCTTCTATCTCATTATCAAATAGAGACAACCTAATTGGAGTTTCACTATTAGCAGGAAATATATCTATAATATCACCCCTAAAAGATACCTCAGCTTTTGCTGTAACTACATCTACAAAGCTATAACCCCAGTAATATAATTTACTCTTAAGATCCTCTAGATTAATAGTTTCACCAAAATCTAGCTTTATACTACTTAAATACTCTGCTTTTGGCATCATTAAGGTTAATGTTCTAAATGGTGCAATAAGTGTTGCACTTCCATACCTATTGAACTCTCGTAGTGCATTAAAGCAATCTATAATATCCTCTTTATAGCTTCTTGTATCATCACCTACAATCAATCTAATATCTGGGAGAGTTGCAACCTTTTTATCTAAATAACTATAAACATCAGCTACTCTTTTAGCCTCTCTATCATCACTTACAACTACTATCTTTGCTAAACTCTTACTATTTATATACTCATATACTTTTGCTTGCATAAATTATATCTACTCCAAAACTCTATACTATTAACTATTATAGCCATAGCTTTATGATGTTTATCTTAATCAAACTCTCTTCTAAACTCTATTATCATACCAGCTCTATTCAACTATGACCTTAACTTTACACTCTTCATTTACAAGCTCTATTTTATCTCTACTTTTTAAATTACAAAGTTTTACTCTTTTACCATCTTTTACTACTTCAGCAAATCCATCTTTTATCTTATTTTTTGGGTTATTTAGGATTAGTTGTTTTTGTATCATATCTAACTCTTGACTCTTTTTTTGAAGCAGTAGTGTAATTGTAGAGTTTAGTCTATTTGTTAGTGGTGACAGTTGGCTTTTACTAGTAGTTAGTTTAAACTCTACTGCACTGTTAAACTGCTCTAATAGAGTCTTAAATTGGTTTGAGAGCAACTCTAATTTAGCTTTTGGTGATAGAGACTTAAGTTGGGTCTCTATGTTTTTTAACTCTTCTGATAGATGATTTAATTTTAGATTAACTTGATTTTTATAGCTCTCTTTTAGTTCATCTAATAGAAATAGATAATCATTTTTATCTGGTAGAATTCTCTCCATAGCAGCACTTGGGGTTGGCGCTCTTAAATCTGCTACAAAATCACTTATTAAAAAGTCTACTTCGTGTCCTATTGCACTCACTATTGGTGTTTTAGCTTTAAATATACTATCTGCTACAATCTCTTCGTTGAATGCCCATAAATCCTCTGCACTTCCACCACCTCTAGCTACTAAAATAACATCAGCGTTTAAGGTATCTGCATACTCCATAGCTTTAGCTATTTCGCTTTTTGCTATATCTCCTTGAACAAGAGTATCAATTACTATCAACTCTAATAGCGGCCATCTTTTAGTTGCAACACTTATTATATCGGCACACGCGGCTGAACTTTTAGCAGTTACAACAGCAACTTTTTTAGGAAACTTAGGGAGTACTTTTTTGCTCTCATCTTTAAAGTATCCTTTAGCTTTAAGTTTAGCTTTTAACTGCTCATAAGCTACTGCCAATGCACCTTTACCATAAGGTTCAATACTTACCGCCATTAACTGATACTCACCTCTTGGAGCATAAACACCCAAAGAGCCATCTACTACTATATGCTCTCCAGCCTCTAGTTTAAATTTTAGCTTCTTAGCACTGCTTCGCCACATTACACACCTAATTGTACTTGAGTCATCTTTAATATTAAAATAGATATGACCACTACTATGGTAAGTAACAGAACCAACCTCACCTTGCACTATAACATGCATAAAAGTTGTCTCTAGTAGAGCTTTTACTTTTTCATTTAATTCACTAACACTTATCATTTAAACTCTTTGTATTTTTTTTCTAATATGTTAAAATCTTTATAATTTGTAATTAACTCTAATCCATACTGTTTAGCAGTAATAAAGTGTAAAAAATCAATCACTTCACAAGAACCCTTTAGAGTTACTCCTTTGCTTTTGAAAAATCTAGCAAAATCTATCGCCTCAAGATATATCCCCTCTTTTATATCTAATTGCAAAAACTGCTCTAAAGCTTCTTTTGCTTGTTTAAATTTATTAGAGTGAGTATATTTTATGCCTCTTAAAGACTCTATTAATACTAATCTATTGATATATATCGAAGTGTTACTATCTTGAAGTAGTGGGACTAAGGTCTCTATCGCATCTGGTTTTTCATCTAAAAAATCTATTATAATATTTGTATCAATAAAGTATCTCATCACTTATCCTTATTGATATCTATTAAATTCAGTAGAGCATCTTTAGCTTTTTGCTGTTTTTGCCTATTATAATTTAAATTATTATTTAAAAGTTCACTATTGATATCGAAACCAAAAATATTTAATTGTATCTCATTAATAAATTGACTCTTTATCTCTTGAGGCTCAGATATTTTAGTCTCTCCATCCTCTTTATAGATAGAGTAGTATATTGCATCTATACTTGAGCCTAAAATTACTGTTGAGCTATGTGTTGTAACAATAAATTGAATATTAGGAAATATCTCTCTTAACTTTTGCATAAATCTATATTGCCACTTTGGGTGTAGATGCAACTCTATTTCATCAATTAAAACAACACTTTTAAACTCAGATATATTGCTAACTTGCTGCAATTGGGATAATCTATATATTAAATCACAAATAATAGTAATTACACTTTTATACCCAGATGATAGTTGTTCAAAAGAGACCTCTGAGCCTTTTTCTATAAACTTAACACTTTTATAATTAACTTCTATATCAATATCTCTATTTAACATCTTTTGTAAAAGTCCAATAGCATCTTGCAAAGATATAACCAACTCTTCATTCGCATTTTGGGCATTATATAGCTCTATTAACCACTCTGTTGGGCTATAGAGGTCATACTCTGAACTAAATAGAGTTAGAAAACCAACTTTATCCTCTTTTATTTGACAGCTACTGTTTCTTGAACTTCCATAAGCAAAAAACCAATCTTTTATACTCTCTTTATTCTCAATTTCGATAGAAAACTCTTCTTCTCTTTTTCTAAACTCTTTTAAGCTATCTTCAATTGTCCCTTTTAACCCAATTGTAATTGCTTGAAGTAAAAGCGTTTTACCATCTCCATTTTCACCAACAATATAGACCTCTTTTTTACCTTTTAAACCATTTAACTCTATATTTTTAATACTAAAAAAGTTAGATATTTTAATATTATCAATATATTTAAAATCAATCTTTTTTGGAAGTTGTTTTGTAGCAGATTTGTTTGTATGATTTTGTTTAAAAAAGGTATTTTTGTGCTTTTTTAAGAAGTTTATAGCTAACAAAAATTTATTTTTATATGATTTTATATAGTTGTATTTTTCATAAAAATAATATAACTTCTCATCAAGCAAATCGAGTAAAACTCTATCTTTAAAACTTTCTAATTGCTCAAAATTATTTAGATAGTATTTTATTAACTCTAATAACTCATTAGCATCAATACCATTTTCTAAAAAATTACTTTTTAAAGTTTCTACAATATTTTCAATCTCTATGAGTTTTCTTTTAATACTATCTAAACTTGCCATTATAAACTCCCTACAAAGATTTTTGTGCAATCAAAAGTGTCGATATCCCCATGGTGAAGCTTTTAGTGTAACTCATTTTAAATCCTACGCTTGTTAGTTCATCTTCTAGCATTTTTGTTGTTAAAAAGCCCTCTATTGAATCTGGCAAATACTTGTAAGCTGCATAGTTTTTAGATATTAATCCACCAACCATTGGTAGTATCTTTTTCATTCCAAAATCTACAACTTTATCTATTACTCCACTTCTATCTTGTTTTGTAAACTCTAAAATTACTACAATTCCACCAGGTTTTAGAGCTCTGTAAAACTCTTGCAGGGCTTCTACTCTATCTACTACATTTCTTATTCCATAACTTATCGATATTATCTCAGTGCTCTCATCTTCTACTGGTAGCTCTTGCGCTTTACCCTCTTTAAACGAAGCAAAATCTATCTTTTTTCTTGCAACTTCGAGCATATTTACAGATGGGTCAACACCTACATAATTTTTTACTTCTATACTATTTTTTTGGGCAAACTCTCTCCAAAACATAAGTAAATCACCTGTACCACACGCTACATCAGTAACTTGTTTTAACTCTTTTAAATTAAGTATCTCATACGATTTCTGACACGCTATCTTTCTCCACTTTATATCTATACCCATTGTTAAAACTCTATTTGCTAAATCGTATGTAGAGGCGATGTCATCGAACATATTTACAATATCTTGCTGTTTTTTCTGCTTATCCAAACTAATCTCCATTAAAAAATTACCTTAATTATATAATAGTTGTTTTAAATCTACTATATATTCTTAAATCATCTCCTACAATAGATGCATTTATAAACTCTAACTCTATATCGCTATAGTAGCTAACACTCTTTTTTGCAATTTTTGGTGCCTGATAATTTAAAAACCAATCTATCTTATCTTTTATAGCTTTAAACATTCCATCTCCACCCTCTACTAAAATGAGCGATGGCTTATCTAAAAAATCTAATTTAGAACTAATTTTAACCTCTCTACCCTCTACACTAAATAGTGGTATGCTACTCTCTAATTTTCCACTTTTAGAGTAAATTATAACATTTGGTGCCTTGGCATTAATAAACCTACAATCTAATGTTGGTCTATCTACTCTTACTGTATTACCACCTATTAGTAAACTAGAGCAAACTTCTCTAATTTTATGAGTATGTTTTAAAGAGTTTTTAGAGCTAATATACCCTCCACCTATCTGACCATTTATAGTTTGAGCTAACTTAAAGAGAACAAAAGCTCTATCTTGCCAAATTATAAATGGCTCTAGCAACACTTTTGCCTCATAAGAGTCTAAAAACTTTACTCTAATTCCACACTCTTCCAAGATATCAATACCACCACTATGAGACTTTATGGGGTCTTTAGCCCCAATTATTACCTCTTTTAAACCTAAAGTAGTAATTAAATTTGCACAAGATGGAGTCTTTCCTACATGAGAACAGGGCTCTAAAGTTACATATATAGAACACTCCTTAAAAAAATCTTTAGGCAAAGAGAGCAAAAAATTATGCGCTAATATAGCATTAAATCTATCAAAGTCTATACTCTTACCACTAATTTGCCTATATGCACTAAGAAGAGCTAAAACCTCTGCATGCGATGTACCAGCCTTTTGATGAGCCTCAATAGCAACTATTGCACCCTTATATAAAACAACAGAACCAACTGCTGGATTTGGATATGTAATAAACTGATACTTAAATGCCTCTTTAACTGCTAAACTCATATATATATTCTCAAAATCCACTAAAAACTCCAATTTTTATTTAATTATACAAAAAAATTAAAAATTACTCAAATACTCTTGACAAATATATTTTTTTTTACTATAATTCCACCACTTCAAAACAAATGTTCAAATCCGGATTAGCTCAGCGGTAGAGTAGATGACTGTTAATCATTTGGTCGCTGGTTCGAATCCAGCATCCGGAGCCACCTTTAAAAATAATCACTTTTATGTATTATTCACATATTCATTCACATAGTGAATAACTTTAATTAATAGATTGCATATTATCTATATAAATTAAATATTTACTCTCTAAACATACTCAAAATAATTAATAATTACTACTAGCTGCTCAATATACTTTTTGTATAACTTTAATATAAAACCTCTACATCTTCACTACTACTGCTTTGCTCTTCATTGTAGCTATCTATATTTTTCGACTTCTCACTTCTCTTTTCTGCTTTTTTAACACTATTATCTAATGGAAAACTTGCAGCTTCATCATAAATATCTAAACTTTTTTTACTTCTAGGTAGTGGGGATATAGATGTATACAACTCTGTTTTACCAGCATAACTTCCAGCTAAGATACCTTTTGGTATATCAAACTCTCGTTTAATATTTGGCTCTAAGAGTAAAACTTGTCTATAGTATTGAGCAAATGCTGGTGCAGCTACTCTACCACCAGTTGCACCTTTATATATAGGTTTATACTTATCTCTACCATACCATACTATCGTTGTGGTTGTTGGAGAGTATCCGCAAAACCAAGCATCTACATAGTTATTTGTTGTTCCCGTTTTGCCAGCTAGTTCTAACCCTTTAACTTTTGCATTTTTACCTGTACCACGCGTAATAACATCTTTTAAAATAGTTGTCATTAAATATGCCTGTTTTGGCTTAGTAAAATCTAAAATCTCTTTTGGTTGTGTTTCGTATAGTATAGAGTTATATTTAGATACAATTTTACTAACTAACCTTGGTTCTATCATATGCCCATAGTTAGAGAAAATAGTAAATATTTGTGCCATTTTAAGTGGACTTAATGCTAAGTTACCTAATGATATCGATAGATCATTAGGAATATTATCTACATCTAATCTAGATAGCCTATCTCTTATTTTTTGTAGACCTAAATCATAAACTAAGTTAACTGTAGCTAAATTTCTAGACTCAACCAAAGCCTCTCTTAAAGAGATAAAACCTTTAAAGTTTCTCTCATAATTTTGTGGTGTCCAGGTATATGATTTACCACCCTTTGTATATTTAAAAGTTCTAGATAAATCTGCAAGTTTCGTTGCTGGATTGTAACCATAGTCTAATGCTGTTTGATAAACAAATGGTTTAAAAGCTGAACCTGGCTGCCTTTTTATCATTGTTGCTCTATTAAAAGAGCTCTTTTTATAATCTACTCCACCTACTAGTGCTAAGATATCTCCTGTTCTATTTTCAACAGATACTAATGCCCCATTTAAGTTAGTTTTAGATAACTTCTCATCAATCTTCTCTATATGCTTTAAAAGATTATCCTTAACGGCACTATTGGCTATAAGCTGCTTGTCTAAATCTATTGTAGTAAATATCTTATAGCCACCTGTTTTTAAATCTTTAAATTTATCTTTAAATCTTCTGACAACTTCATCTACAATATATGGTGCAATATTCTGCGTTAATGATGTTTTATAGACTCTCGGTTGCTCACTTTTAGCAATGTTATACTCATCTTCAGTAATCCAACCAAGTCTTTTTAATCTTTTAAGTATTAAATTTGCTCGTTTAGCAACCCTTTTATAGTGCTTTAAAGGATTATAAAAAGATGGTGCATTTGGTATACCAACAAGAATAGCAGACTCTTTTAAAGAGAGACTATTTAGTGGCTTTCTAAAGTACCCCTCTGCAGCTGTCTTTACACCTAAATAGTTATTTCCATATGGTATCTCATTTAAGTATCTCTCTAAAATATCCTCTTTAGATAATTTTTTCTCTATTTTATAAGCTAATATCATCTCTTTTAATTTACGACTCAGCTTCTTTTTTCTACTTAAGAACATATTCTTAATAAGCTGTTGCGTAATTGTACTTCCACCCTCTACAAATGCTCGAGCTTTAATATCTTTAATAACTGCTCTAGCAATTGCATCAGGATTTACACCTTTATGCTCAAAAAATTTAGTATCCTCCATTGCAACTACACCCTCAATAATATAAAAAGGTATCTCACTATAAGTTGCGTAAAGCCTATGGCGTTTGCTAAATATAAATGCTATTCTTCTACCATTTCTATCTAAAATCTCTGTTGATATATCAGGAGTATAGCTGGTAACTCTTTTTACATCAGAATCTACAGAACTATATGTATAAGCAAATATTCCAAATAGTAAAGCTAAAAATAGTAAGCCTAAAACAACTATAAATTTTATAATTTTACTTATCATTGCCGATACTCTCTATTTATAAAATTTGATTCAATCAAAAGCTTAGTATAATCTTCTTTAGAATTAATTAACAAATCCCTACTACTGCCAGACTCTACTACCGAACCATTCTTTAATACTACCATATCTTCGCATAAAGTTGAAGCTAAATTTATATCGTGAGTTACAAAAAGTATAGAAAAATCTAACTTATCTTGAAGAGACTTAACTATAGATACCATCTCATCTCTTAAACTAGCATCTAATGCAGTTGTTGGTTCATCTAGCAAAAGTAGTTTTGGTCTATTAACTAAAGATATTGCAAAAATAACTCTTTGCAGCTGTCCACCACTCAAATTTGCTGGATACTCACTATATAATCTCCACTCTAAAGAGAGCATATCAAAAATCTCTTTTATACTGCTCTTATCTGTATAAAACTGTTTAGATATCTTAGTAAGAGGAGAGAGTGCAGTAAATGGGTTTTGAGGAACAAAAGATAGCGTATCTCCTCTTATTAAATCAAATGGAGACTCTATATCTAGGGTAGTCTTTAAACTACTAGGTGTCATACCTAAAATTGCTTTAAGAGTTAAAGACTTTCCACTACCACTTTGCCCAACTAAAGCAGTAGATTTAGATATATTCATAGATAAATCTACTAAACATTTACTAGCTGATGTTATCTTTAATTTATCTATTTTTACCATATATCTCTATCCATGGCACTATCTTCTCGACAGGCAGACCCATTGCATTAGACTCTAAACCAACTACATCTTTTATATAGTTTTTACAAAAGCCTTCGACCATACACGCACCAGCCTTGCCACGCCACTCATTACTAGCTAAATATATATCTAAAGCACTACTCTCAAACTCTAAAAACTTATAATTAGTAGATGATATATCTATAAACTCTAATTTTTTAGATTTTAAAATAGTTGCAGTTATTATAGATATACTACTACCACTTTGTGCTAATAAAATCTCTCTTGCATCATGGATATCTTTTGCTTTTCTTAAAATTTTCCCACTACTTGTTGAAATTACTGTATCTGCAACTAAAAGTGGAGTATCTAATTCAAAACTGCTTAAAGCACTACTAAGCTTACCCTGCACTACTTTATAAACAAAACTTTTAGCATCACTCTCTACTACACTATCTTCATTAAAATCTATTGGTGATTGTATGTAATCTATACTAAACTTATCAAGTAATTTAGCCCTAGTTTCAGATAGAGAACATAGCCTAACCATAGCTATATATTCTCTTGTGCGTAACTTATTGCCAAATCTAATGCCTCTTTAATTTTAGAGGTATCTTTGCCACCAGCTTGCGCAAAATCTGGGCGTCCACCACCACCACCTTTTACAGATGGTGCAACCTCTTTAATCCAATTACCTGCATGAAGATCACAATTTTTAGATCCTGCTGCTAATAAGACTCTATCCCCTTTTTTCTGTAGTAGCAGTATAGCCACCTTCTCATACCTATTTTTTGCTTCATCTATTAAACTTTTTATATCTCCAGCTTCTATAATATCTACAATTAAATCTATATCACCAACTTTTACAGATGTTAACTCTTTCTTAGTTGAGTTTAAAGCATTTTGTAACTCTTCTTTTAACTCTTTATTCTCTTTTTTAACTCTACTGATTCCAGCAATTGGATCTACATTTTTAAGCTCTTGGCGAATAACTTCTAAAAGCTCAAAATTACTACTAATATACTCTAAAGCACTTGCACCACACACCGCTTCTACTCTTCTAATACCTGCACTAACTCCACTCTCTTTAGTTATTAAAAATGATCCAATTAGACCAATATTATTAATATGTGTACCACCACAAAGCTCTGTTGAGGCATTACCCATCTTAACAACTCTAACTCTATCACCATATTTTTCACCAAATAGTGCTACTGCACCACTACTCTTAGCCTCATCTATAGACATAACATCTGTTCTGACATCTATAGCTCTTAAAATTTTATCATTAACCCAATCTTGAACCTTTTTCAGCTCCTCTTTGCTTAATGCTTGATTATGTGAAAAGTCAAATCTTAATCTACTCTCATCATTAAGTGATCCAGCTTGTGCAACATGCTCTCCTAAAATATCTTTTAGTGCTGCATGTAACAGGTGGGTTGCCGAGTGGTGTTTAGCAATTTCAAATCGTTTACTATCTACAACAACTTCTACACTATCTCCACTACTTAAAGATCCCTCAATTAAACTTAAATTTAAATCGTTAAACTTCTTAGTATCTAATACTTTTACAATGCTAGAGCCTATTTTAATAACACCTTTATCACCAACTTGCCCACCACTCTCGGCATATAAAGGTGTTTTTTCTAAATATACCCAACCTTTTCCATCTACTTGCTCAGTAAGTTTAAACTCTTCATCCAAAAGAGCCAAAACTTCTGTATTAAAGTTTGTTGCATCATAGCCTACAAACTCATTAACTCCAAACTTCTCTTTTATATCTTTAAAATCTCCACTTGCAACAGAGTCTCCACTACCTTTCCAGTTAGCTTTAGATTGCTCTCTTTGCTTTTGCATACTTCTATTAAATCCATCAATATCAAGCTTTATATCTTTCTCTCTAAGCATATCCTCTGTTAAATCTAAAGGAAAACCATAAGTATCATAAAGTTTAAATGCAACCTCTCCACTAAATATATCTTTACTATTTTTTAACTCATCTTCAAATAGTTTAATACCAGCTTCAATAGTAGTAAAAAATCTCTCTCCCTCTAGCTTCATACTATTTTTTATAGAAGCTGATGCTTTTGGTAAGTAGTCATAAACACTACCCATCTGTGCACAAAGAGTATCTACTATTTTATCCATAAATGGCTCTCTTAATCCAAGAAGATATCCATGTCTAATAGCCCTTCTAAAGATTCTTCTTAGCACATATCCACGCCCCTCTTTATCAAAGTTTACACCTTGTGCTAAAAGAAATGTTGTTGAACGCAGATGATCAGCAATTACACGATAAGATGCAATATTGTTCTCACTTGGCTCTTTTCCTACAATCTCACTAATCTTCTCTATTAAAGGTTTAAATAAAGATGAGTCATAATTATTAATTACTCCCTCTTTAATTGCAACAACCCTCTCTAAGCCCATTCCTGTATCTATAGATGGCTTTGGAAGTGGTGTAAGTGTTCCATCACTACTTCTCTCATACTGCATAAATACCAAGTTCCAAATCTCTAAAAATCTGTCACCATCACCACCCATTACATCTTCTGGAGTGTTAAAGTGCTCTGCTCCTTGATCATAAAAAATCTCACTACATGGTCCACAAGGTCCAGTATCACCCATTTGCCAAAAATTATCTTTATCACCAAATCTAATAATTCTATCTTCGTTTATATATTTTTTCCAAATATCATACGCTTCATCATCACTATCATGTACAGTTACCCACATCTTCTCAATAGGTAAATTTAGATACTTTTTATCAGTTACAAACTCCCAAGCATTAGCAATTGCATCCTCTTTAAAATAATCTCCAAAAGAGAAGTTACCAAGCATCTCAAATAGTGTATGGTGTCTTGCTGTATATCCAACATTATCTAAATCATTATGTTTTCCACCAGCTCTTAAGCAAGTTTGAGAGCTAGTAGCACGAGGTGGTGTAGGTATTGGCTCTTGACCTGTAAATATACCTTTAAACTGCACCATACCAGCATTAGTAAATAACAGTGTATCGTCATCTGGAACAAGTGGAGAGCTAGAGACTACTCTATGCCCTTTTGATTCAAAAAATGATAAAAACTCTTCTCTAATACTCATAAAATATCCTATTATTAAATTAGTAGATATTTTATCTAAAATGGGTTAAAATAAACTAAAGTATGATTAAATCTAGTAGCTCAACAGAGCTACTACTTAACAATTACATCTACGTTAGGAGGAGGAGAAGAAATTGATGTAATTGATTACTAAATGGATAATCCAAAACTCTATCTACCAATATCGCTATTGGTATTATAAGTATATAACTATATTGTGTAGAAGTTGTGAAATAACTACCTATTTCTACTACTATTGTGTAAGAACTCTATTTTAACTTAAACAGAGCTCAAAAGCCTTATATAAACTCTTCTATATGTTTAGCTAAAAGTTTTGCTCCATTTGGCTCTATCTGCTTAATTAACTCTCTACTTATACTACTTAAATCTTTATCTAAAATATCTAAAACAATATCCTCATTTAAATCTTTATCTCTACAGACCCAAGCCAATCCTCTATCGACTAAATGTTTTGCATTATAGTATTGGTGATCATTTGCAGCATATGGATATGGTACAAAAAGAGCTGGCAACCCATTGGCAGTCATCTCCCAAAGAGTTGATGCCCCAGCTCTTGCAATAGCAAAATCTGCCTCTTCTATTATTTTTGGCATATCTTTAGTAAATCCAAAAACCTCTGCATCTACTCCTAAATTTTCATACTCTTGTTTTACTAAATCTACATTGTTTAAACCAGCTTGATGATATATTTTTATACCCCTGCGTTTAAAGATTATTGCCAATTTAATTGCAAAATTATTTAGTGCTACAGAGCCTTGTGAGCCACCACTTATTAAGATAGATTTTACCCCACCTCTTACTCTTTGTTTCTCGAAGAAAACCTGCTTAACAGGATAACTATTTGATAGGTTACCATCTTCAAATGTAGATATAAAAGAGCTGGCAAACGGTCTTAAATATCTATTTAAAATACCAACATATGCATTTTGTTCATGAATTATCAAAGGAACTCTTAACATAAGTGATGCAACAGAAGCTGGAGCGGCAGAGAATCCACCCACAGAGAATACAACTTTTGCATCTTTATCTTTTAATACTCTTCTTATCTCTAATGCCACTTTAGCAGTATGCCATAAAGAGAAGATCTTTCCAAAGATACCTTTATCTGCTACTGTTACACTATCAATAAAATAAGATTTTTCAAATCTGATATCATCCTCAAACCAACTTCTATCTTGACCTTTTGTTGAACCAATATATATCGGTTTTTCATCTAAGTGTTCAACAGCTGCATCTATAATTGTTAAGTGCCCACCTGTGCCACCACCTGTTAATATAATACTCACGACTCTACCTTTCTTGATAACATTAAAACTATTGCAATTGCTAAAGTAGAAGCAATTATTTGTGAACCACCATAGCTAAGCAGTGGAACAGCAATACCCTTAATTGGAATTAACCCACTTATTCCATAAAAATTTATCATACTACTTATAAATATAACTACTGCTACTCCATATACAAAAAATCTATCTTGTAGCGTTGTTAATTTGTTGCCAATAACAAATAATCTAAATAGTATATACCCATAGAGGACAAATAACATCATTAATCCAATAAAACCTATCTCTTCTGATATACCTGCAATAATAAAATCGGTATGTACTTCGCTCAAAAAACCTAATTTAAACTGCCCTTCACCTACACCTACACCACCTAATCCACCACCTCTTATAGCATTTAAAGAGTTTATAATATGGTATGGAATTGCTGTATCGGTAACTCTTAGAGAGTCTGGAATAATAGGCGATAAGATATCTTGAATACCTACCCACCAACCTTTAAATCTATGTAACCTATGCGGAGCCACTAATATAAGTAGAGTAAATAGAGATATAGCTAAAGAGAAGATAGTACCATATAACTTTTTAGAGCCTCCTGCTAGATATATCAGAGTAATTAGTGTAGCTGTAATTACAACAACTTGACCTAAATCTTTTTGAGCAATAGCAATAAATGCAACGGCTACAAATAGAACAAAAAAGTATGGAGCCAGAATTATAAACTCGCGTATAAGGCTCTTTGAGCTATTTAACTCTCTATGTTTTCTAGCTAAACTCCAAGATATAAAAAAGAGAAAGCCATATTTAAAAAACTCTACAGGTGCTAAAGAGAAACCACCAAACCTTATCCAACGCTTAGCACCTAATACCTCTTTAACCATACTATCTGGAAGTACAAGCATAGCTGCAAATGCTACAAAAGAAAGAATAAAGATTGTAAACCCTAGTGGCTCAAATACTCTATAAGGATTCATCTTTACAACCAAACTAAGTAGTACAATAGCTATAAATATTGATATTGCTTGTCTCTTTAAAAAACTATACTCATTAGAACCAAAATATATTGTTGGGTAAATAGAGAGAGAGTAAACCACCACCAAAGAGAACAAAAGTAGTGCTACTGTAGATAAATATAGAGCTCTATCCATAAAAAAAATGCCTTAAATTATAAAGTTTATCCATAATAATACCTTTTTTTTATTAATTAGTATTAAAATTATGTTATTATAGCGCAACAATTTAAATAAATAATTTTAGAGGCCTAATGAGTAGTGAATTAAGTAATGTTTTAAATAAAAAAAGATTAAAATTAATAATTATAATGATGACAGTAATATTCTCTATCTTCGCTATAAGACTCCTAAGCTTAGGGCTAGCAGGAGATGGAAATATAAAAACTAATACCCTAAAAGATAGGGCATTAAGAGGTAGTATTATATCTAGTGACGGATATACAATTAGTCGCTCTATTAAAACTTATAGCGCCTCTTTTCATACACAATATTTGGACCCTAATAAAAAAGATTTTTTCCTTAGACTATTTAGCATATATACCAATACTCCACTAGAGGAGCTAAAGTTAAAACTTATAGATAAAAAAGGAAAAGCTAAAAAAGGTTGGGTAACACTTAGTGATAATATAGATGCAAAAACAGCTATATATTTAAAAGAATTAAAGTATAAACTAAATAGATTTAAAGTATTTGCAGCAAGAGGAGTAAATAAGAACTTTTACTATGGTCTTACTATTAACCAAAAAGGCGAAAGCAGAGAGTATCCACTAAAAGAGGCACTATCCCCAATTTTAGGATACACAAGATCTAAAGATAATAATGGATATAGTTATATAGTCGGATTTAATGGTATAGAGAAGTTTTATGATAAATATCTAAATAGGAAAAAAGATGGGCTAGTTAGCGGAAAAAGAGATGCAACAGGCTATATAATACACACAGACTCAACAAAGTATGTAGCTAAAGAGAATGGCTATAATTTAATTTTAAATATCGACTTAGGATTACAAAAAAACTTAGACTATATACTAGACATCTATAAAAACAAATTAGGTGCAAAAGATATAGTTGTCGCAGTTATGAAATCTAGTAACTCAAAACTATTAGCAATTACATCTAGTAATCGATACAACCCACTAAATATTAAACAGGAGCAAATAGAGAACTTGCAACCTAAAGCTACAACATACTCTTATGAACCTGGTTCAGTCTTAAAGCCAATTACTTATGCTTTAGCAATAAATAAAGGGCTAATTACACCAGATACAGAGTTTGATGTAAATAATGGAAAAATGTATATAGGTAAATTTAAAATTACAGATGATGAACCAGCACTAATATTAGATGCGAAAAATATAATAATTAGATCATCTAATATTGGTATATCTAAAATTGCTTGGAAAATGAAAGGTCGAGAGTTTAGTAATGGATTAAAGAAGTTTGGACTTGGAGACCAAAAAAGTGGTATAGATATCGGTAGAGAGGCAAGAGGAAAGATCTATAGCCAACGAAAATTAAGAAGTGTAGTTAATAAAGCAACTACTGCTTATGGTTATGGGATTCAGGCAACTTTTGCACAATTAATTAAAGCATATAATGTATTTAATAATGGTGGAGTCTCATATACTCCTAGAGCTATAAACTATCTACAAAACGACAGTGGTAAAAAATTTCACCTAACTAAAGACTATACAGTTTTAAAACCAATATCCAAAGATAGTGCAGCTATTGTAAAGAGTACCCTAATAGATGTTGTAAAAAAAGGAACAGGTAGAGCTGCTCAAATAGAAGGCTTAGAGATTGGTGGCAAAACTGGTACAGCTATGATTGCAGGAAAAGGTGGATATCAAAAAAGATATCACTGTAGTTTTTTTGGTTTTGCCAATGATCAATATGGGAACAAATATACAATAGGTGTTTTAGTAGTAGAGCCAAAATATGAAGCTCACTTTGCATCTCAAAGTGCTGTTCCCGTATTTAAAAGAGTTGTAAATGCTCTAGTAGAAAGAGATATGCTAAAGCCTAACTTAAGTCGCCAAAAGCAAGCAGAAAAAGAGGAAAAAAAGAAGCTTAAAAAGAACCTAATTAAACAAAAACAGCAACAAAATGTAATAGACTTAAAAGAGAAACTAAGACGACAAAGAGAGCAATTAATTAAAAGACAAAAAGAGATGATTAAGAGAGAAAAAAGTAAAAAAAATTCAAATAATATAAAAACTAAAACAGTTAAAAAGCAGGCTGAAAAGAGCTTGAAACCAGATACAAAAGTAAAACTAGTCAAGCCTCCAAGTAACCAACCAGACCTATTTTAAATCCAAATATTATCTATTAATCTTGTAGTTCCTATAAATGCAGCTACCAAGATTATTGTATTATTAATCTCTACCTCATCTACCATATTAAACTCTCTATCTACAACTGCAATATAATCTAATTTATCTATATTCGGCTCTACTATTTCATACATTGTATCTTCTATTTTATCTACACTAAACTCTTTATTTCCAATCATTAAAGAAGCCTCTTTTAAAGCTCTACTTAAACTAAGAGCTCTTTTATACTCTTGAGTATCAAGATATACATTTCTACTACTAAGTGCTAATCCACTACTATCTCTTACAATTTCGCAAGGTACAATATTTGTATCTAAAAAGTAATCATTTTTCATCTGAGTAATTAATGCTAACTGCTGAGCATCTTTTTTACCAAAGTATGAGTTTGTAGGAGAAACAATATTAAATAGTTTCATAACAATTTGTAAAACTCCATCAAAATGTCCAGACCTTTTAGCTCCTTCAAGTATAAATCCTCTAATCTTTGGTGCTTCAATCTTTAGCTCATCTTTACTATATATAGAGTCTATAGTTGGCATAAAAACAATATCTACACCTGCTCTTTTACAGATTTCAATATCTGCTAAATCTTTTTTAGGATACTTATCTAAATCTTCACCCTCTAAAAATTGTGTAGGATTAACAAATATAGATACAACAACAGTCTCATTCTCATCAACTGCTCTTTTAATCAAACCTATATGACCTTCATGCAGTGCTCCCATAGTAGGAACAAAACCAACACTGCCACTCAACTTCTCTCTTGCCTCTTTAAAGCTTTTATAATCATTAACTACAATCACTGCTTCTACCTTTTGGCTATTTTTTGGTAAAATCATACCAAAAGTTTATATTAGGATAGATTATGGATAGTTATGAGTATGGAGAGATGCTAAAAAGTCTTCAGAGTAAGATGTCTAATATTACAGGTATTACGCAACCAGAAAAAATAGATCTAAGATTAAAAGAGATAGGGACTCTTCAACAAGATCCAGAGTTTTGGAATGATGCAAAAAATGCAGCAAAAGTATCGCAACAGAAGACAAAACTAGAGAGAATTTTAAATGTATATAGTGATGCTAAAGATGCACTTGCAGATGCTGTAGAGTATTTTGAACTAGCTAAGTCAGAAAATGATGAAGATACACTACAAATGTTATTTGAAGATGCCGATAGCCTAAAAAAGCATATTCAAAAATTAGAAGTACAGATAATGCTTAGTGGAGAGCACGATAGTAATAGTGCAATTGTATCTATTCATCCCGGAGCTGGTGGAACAGAGAGCCAAGATTGGGCAAGTATGCTATATAGAATGTACCTAAGATGGGCAGAGAGACACGACTTTAAAATAGAAGTTTTAGACTATCAACCAGGTGAAGAGGCTGGTATCAAAGATGTAAGTTTTATTATAAAAGGCGAAAATGCCTATGGTTATCTAAAAGTTGAAAATGGTATTCACAGACTTGTTAGAATCTCGCCATTTGACTCTAATGCAAAAAGACATACCTCTTTTAGCTCAGTAATGGTATCACCAGAGGTTGATGATGATATAGATATAGATATAGAAGATAGAGATATCCGTGTAGATACATACCGTGCAAGTGGCGCTGGTGGGCAACATGTAAATAAAACAGAGAGTGCAATTAGAATAACTCATATAGAAACTGGTATAGTCGTACAGTGTCAAAACGACAGAAGTCAACATAAAAATAGAGCTGCAGCTATGAAAATGTTAAAGTCAAGATTATACGAGTATGAAATGGCAAAAAAGCAGGCTCAAATCGATGGTATAGAAAAGAGTGAAATTGGCTGGGGACACCAAATTAGAAGTTATGTTCTTCAACCTTATCAGCAGGTAAAAGATACCCGAAGTAACGAAGCATTTACAAATGTTCCAGCTGTGTTAGATGGTGATATAGATAAGATATTAGAGGGGGTTTTAATAGCCCAAGCAAATAGTAAAAAGGCTTAAAATGGCACATATCTGGGAAAATAACAGCTTCTATTTAGAGCAACACGATAGCGAACTACCATGGGTTAAACTATTTACTAAAAAAAAGTATAAAGAGTTAAGTGAGATACCACAAAATCTAAAGTTAGAGATGTTTGAAATTATAGAGAAAATAGAAGTTATAATTATAGAAGTTTATAACCCAACAAAAGTAAATATCGCCTCTTTTGGAAATATGCTGCCACATATGCATTGGCATATAATTGCAAGATTTCAAAATGATCCATACTTTCCTAAAACAACATGGGAGGAGCCTATTAGAGACTTTAATTTAGAGCTTCCAGAGTTTAGCACTTTTACTAAGAGAGTTAATGAAATTCTATAGAGTCTATATAGAACTCACAAATGTGTGTGGACTAAAGTGCTCATTTTGCCCTACTAAAGATAGAGCTGATACAACTATGAGCTTAGAGTTTTTCGAAACTATTGTATCACAAGTAAAGAGCTATACAAAAGAGGTAGCTTGCCATGTTGTAGGAGATCCATTGACTCTAAATAATCTAAATGAGTATTTAGATATACTAGACAAACACCAATTAAAAGCTATACTTACTACATCTGGGTACTACACAAAAAAACAAACACATAATACCCTATTTCATAAAGCTGTAAAACAGATAAACTTCTCTATAAACTCTTACAATAAAAATAACTCTGCAATTACTCTAAATCAATATATAGAGCCTATACTAAAGGTATGCAAAGAGAAACAAAATAGTGCTAAAGAGATATTTATAAATTTAAGAGTCTGGAACCTTAACGAATATTTAAGTGATTCAAACTTTAATAAAGAGCTATTTAAAATTTTAGAGCAACACTTTAATATAGAGCTAAACATAGAGCAACACTCTTTGAAATCTAAAGATACTATTAGATTAGAGTATAAAACCCTGCTCCACTTTGACAACTACTTTGAGTGGCCATCTTTAGATAATAAAATATATGGCGATGGGACTTGCCAGGGCTTAAGCTCTCATATTGCTATATTAGCCAATGGAGTTGTAGTACCATGTTGCTTAGATAGTAAAGCAGATATTAACTTAGGTAACCTAAAAAGAGAAACTCTAAAGAGTATTCTACAAAGTAAAAAAGCACAAGATATTATAAATGGCTTCAAAATAGGTAAATGCACCCAAGAGTTATGCCTTAAGTGCTCTTATAAAGATAGGTTTAACCTAGAGAGATTATAGACTTACGCTATCTTATAAAACTCATTAACTTCAACTCTAAATCTATTAGCAACATCTTTTACTCTTTTATATTTATCAAATAGATCTTCAACTAAATCATACTCATCATATATTAAACTTTGTGCATCATCTAAAGTTATCTTCATACCTTTACTAACTAAATTAGCTAATTTTATCATCTGATCTTGTGTAACATCTATATAATACTCCATCTATCCATCTCCTATTAATAAGATAGTGAAATAATTACATAAAAGTGCCACCAAATGGTAACAATATTAAAAAATTATAATTTCTTGCTATTAAAACTCTTAAATATAAATAGAATAATAAAAAGCTCGATTAGTAGCAAAATAAAGTGTAAACTATATACTTGCTCTTGCTTATCACTTATGCTATAAAAATTCTCTACTACTTTATAAAAAATATATGAACCCAACATCCCTACAAGGTACCCTATCTGTTTTGCACTATCTAGGTTACTTAAATTTTTATCTCCACTAATTGCTAGAGTCTCTGCTCTAACTAAATAGCTTCCAAATGTAAATGTAACTTGATATCCTACATATATTAAGAGTGCTGTAAAATATCTATATGGATTTAATAAAAAATATATTATAACAGCTAAGATAGCCAACTCTACAAATAAAGAGAGTCTAAAAAACCACTTTAGATTCATAATATATGGATAGATCCTTGCAACAAATAACATTCCCACTGCTAAAGCTATACCACCAAGCGAGTAGATAGATGGCTTAAGTGGAGTATATAGTGTAAAAACACTACCCACACTAAGCCCTAAAAATAGAGAATTTAAAAACTTATAAAAAAGATAGTTATTAATATCTATCTTAATATTTGAGCTATTCATATATACTAAAATCTATACTTGATCTTAGCATAAATTGCTCTACCACTAGTACTATACCCCTTAATCTCTTCATAATTTTTATCGAAAATATTTTTAGCTGTAATATTTAGAGTTAAGTTATCGTTAATCTCTTGATTATAGTGTAAATTTGCAACTGTATATGATTTTAAATCAACATCACCATACCCTACTCTTTTTCCTACGTACTCAACTTCTGCACCAACTGTAATACTCTCTGTTGGGTTGTAATCTACAAAGAAATTAGCACTATCCTTTGCAATATTTATATAACTTCTTTTTATATTAAATAGATGTGTATAGTTAAGCCCAACAGTTAGCGGAATCTCCTCAAAATCATATCTACTATTTAACTCAATACCCTTTCTTATTATAGTTGAATCTAAATTATAGTATTTCCAAGAGATACTATTATAAGTAATACTATCTTTTGTTTTATTATAGAAGAGAGTTGCACTAATTAGATCTTTATAACCCAATGTAAACTCTGCACCAGTTGTATATTCTGGATTAAGAGTATCGAGTGCATTAGCAAACTGGTAGAGGCTAGGAACTTTGTAAGCACTATAGATATTAAATCCACTATGAAGCCCCTCTAGTGCTATACAATATCTTTTAACACCTAAACGATATGTTAATTTATTTTTAAACTTATCAAATTTATCATATCTAATAGTTCCATTTAGTACTGTTTTTGCTGCAACAAAGTTATCTAAAGTTGTACCATATCCTAACCAAATTGCTTTGTCATCAAAACTATCTTTTGTTGTACCAAAGCCAAAGTCTGTAGTAGATTTATATTTATTATACTCTAATCCACCACTAACTGTATGCTTACCAAAACTTTGTTGAGCATCTAAAGTGTATCTAGTAACTTCACCTTTAGCTTTAGATTCCCAAGGACCATAAGATGAAGCACCCTTTAAATCTCTTTTAATCTCATTTTTTGAAACTGCTAAATTAACTTTTAAATCTTTTCCTCTGTAAGAGTATTTAGCACCAAAAAGATTTTGTTTAAATTTAGACTTCTCTTCTGTTGAGTTAGCGTTACCTATTGCATCAAAATCTGCTTTTGTATCTATATAATTATAAAAAACTCCAACTTTATTACTCTCATTAATTTTAAAATCTGTTTTAAAATCTAAATTTTTATTCTCATAGCCATCTGCCTCATCATCTCTTGGAGTATAAGCAGAGAAACCATCTGTTTTATAGTAGTTACCACTTAAACTAAAAACAACTTTCCCTAAATCTTTACCAAAACTAAAACCAAACTCTTTACTCTTATACTTTCCATAACCAGCATAAACCTCTTGAGAGTTGCTTTTTGTAACAATATTTATAACTCCAGCAACTGCATCTGCACCCCACAGACCACTTTGAGCACCCTTAATTACCTCAATTCTATCTACATTAAATAATGATAAATTAGAAATAGATGAGTTGAAACTAGGGTCTGTTGGATCTTTTAAAGGTATACCATTTAACAAAATTTGCACATTTCCACTACCAAAACCTCTCATATAAAGAGATGTAGATGCTCCTTCACCACCATTAGATACAAAGTTAACTCCTGCAACATGACTTAGTGCATCTTTTAGATTGACATAACCATTTTTCTCAATATCCTCACTTGTAACTACTGTAACATTGGCTGTGGTATTTTCTAGTGTTGTATCAAATTTATCACTAGCACTTATTGTGATTGTCTCTAAATTAATGTTAGCATTAACTAATGCTGTAACTGTTAAAACTGAAAGTAAAACTCTTTTACTCATTTAAATCCTTTATAGCTTTTTGAAATTATGGCATATTTTTCTAAAAATATTGGCTATTTTTTAATCAATACGGAAATTGATAGGAAAACTTATACCTCTATATAGTCTAACTCTTTTTAAACTATCTGGTACTTTAATAGGAAATACTGCCCTAAATGCACTCTTCACACTTTTTCTGAAAACTCTTTTAGCTCTAATAAACTTAAAGTTTTTTAATTCACCAAATTTGCCTATATCAAAATTCACAACAACTACACCCTCAATATGTTTAGCTCTAGCACTAACAGGATATACAATATTTGATCTGATTTTACTTCTAATAGTTTCTAAAAAATTTATTTTACTCACTCTGCCATAACTTACTTTTTTTTTACTACCCCTCTTGACTACTCTATTAGATTTTTTAAGCAACACTCTTTTTGATCCTCTATTAACTATTTTTTTAGAAACTCTCTTATGCTTAGTAGATATTTTATATCTTCTATCTTGTTTTAATATAACTTTTTTAACTCTACTCTTTTTCTTATCTCTCTTTTTAAGTATCTTTTTTTTAATTATTCTCTTTTTAGCTATAACTCTTTTAAATTTAGCCCTTTTAGCTACTACTTTTTTCATAATTTCTTTATTCTGATATTTTACTATCTCTTTATCAGCCATTGTACTCTTCAAAATATTTTTATTTATCTCTTTTTCACTCTTCTTATACTCTTTAATACTTCTAATATTGACAACTCTTCTACTCTTTTTATTAATTTTACTACTATTAATAAATCGAATAAAAATAGATATAGTTATAGTAAATATAATTAATGTTAAAATAAGTGCTTTAAAGTATCTATTCATTTTTGTGTAACTATTGATATATTACTAAATCCATTAATTTGCAAAAGATCTAAAATATCTACAAACTTACTATATTTTAAATCTTTACTTGCATATATAAATACTCTACTACTCTTTTTAAAAGTAGCTAATTTACTACTAATTTCATCTATAACTATCTCATTTTTATTTAAATAGACCCTATCATCTACCTTTATAGTTATATCTATATCTTTTTTACCATTACTATTTTGACTAGAAGATGTAGGTAGTTTTGTCTTAATTGAATCTCTCTTAATAAAAGAAGAGCTTAGTAAAACTATAACCAAAAGTACCAGCATAATATCTACAAATGGAACTACATTTATAGAATAAAATTTAGATTTTCGTCTCATATTCTTTTTTTCTCAAAATAATCCATCTATTTAATATAATCTCTATTTTTCTATCTAAGTGATTATAAAAAAATATAGCAGGAATTGCTACAACTAAGCCCATAGCAGTAGATTTAAGTGCTAAAGAGAGTGAACTCATTATAAAACTTGTCTCAATAGAGTGGTTAATAGATATTTGATAAAAAGTTATAATTATAGATAGTACAGTTCCTAAAAGTCCAATATAAGGTGCATTAGCAGCAAAACTAGAGATAACTGATATATTATTTGTCAAATCTAACTCTAACTCTTCAATAGTATCATAGATATTAACATCAATACTTTTAAAAAATAGAACTCTCTCTATCCAAAAAAATAGAGACAAAAATGCCATAACTAAAAGCAAACCTAAAATACCATAATCTACCACACTACCTATGAGATTAACATTCATTAATTAGCCCCTTAACTTTTATAACTTTAAACAGCACTCTTTAAGCTTAATAAACAGCTCTTTAGAGTATCTTTTTATTTTTAATATTCCTATCTTAGTAGTAATGAAAATATCTCTAGTTTTAATCCAAGATATAAATGTTAAAATTTTTTTATAGCTGTAATTAATCAATATAAATGATAAAATCTTATCTTTTTCTATATTAAATAACCAAAATGAGAAAGAGATAACTATAAGTTTAAATATATATAGTAAGACCGAAAATAATATATAACCTTTTAGTGCAACTACTGCGGAGTAAAGTCCTAAAAGTTCACCCACAATAAATGGAAATAAAAAAAGTATTAAAACTATATATCTATTCCTACCTCTTAATAGTAACTCTAACCTTTTAAATACTCTTAACTCTTTTATATAATCATATATTGGCTCTGCAAATCGCTCCCATATTAGCTCTTCTAAGATAATATATATTACAATAAGTATAGATTTAAATATAAATAGTAATTTGTTAAGTAATTGATTAATCATTATGTAGTACCTTTTTACTAATTATAGCAAAAGGATTTAATTAGTATTGTATAAAGAGAGAAGATTACTTTCTTCTAAGCTCTTTAATTCTTGCTGCTTTACCTCTTAACTCTCTTAAATAGAATAGTTTAGCTCTTCTTACTCTACCTTTTCTAATAACTTCAATGCTCTCGATACTATCTGAATATAGTGGGAAAATTCTCTCTACACCTACATTATTAGCACCAATTTTTCTAACATTAAAAGTTTTTCCAGTTCCTTCACCACGAATAGCTATACAGATACCTTCATAATTTTGAACTCTCTCTTTGCTACCCTCTTTAATTCTTACTGCAACTCTTACAGTATCCCCTGCTCTGAAATCTGGAACATTCTTTGCTTCAACTTGTGTTTTCTCAAAACTCTCGATATACTTATTTCTCATAATCTGCCTTTACTTTGCTATAGATGTCTGGTCTAAAATACTTTGTTTTTAACAAAGATAGTTTTAGTTTAATGGACGAGATTTTACTATGATTACCCTTTAAAAACTCTGAAATTACACTGTTTTCTTTATAAATATTTGGTTTTGTAAAATTAGGTGCCTCTAAAAGATTATTTTCAAAGCTCTCTTGAATTAATGAGTCGCTATTTCCTAATACTCCACCTATATTTCTACTAATAGCATCACACATAACTAATGCACCTAACTCTCCACCAGTTAGTATAAAATCTCCTATACTAAATAGCTCATCCGCATATCCCTCTAATACTCTCTCATCAAAACCTTCATATCTGCCACATACAAAAGTAATCGAACTCTCTTTAGATAACCTTATAGCATCATTTTGTCTAAACTTTTTGCCAACTGGTGTTAAAAAAATAATCTTAGTTAAACTATCATCTCTTTTTATCTCACTTAAACAATCATCAAGAGGTTGAATACTCATAAGCATACCTGCACCACCACCAACAAGTGGAGCATCTACCTTGCTATGTTTATTAATAGAGTAATCTCTTGGATTAAAATAGTTAACTCTAATAGAGCTGTTATCTACTGCTCTTTTTAAAATAGAGTCACTAAAGTAGCCATCAACAATTTTAGGAAAAAGTGTAACAAAATTAAAAGTCATCTAACTTGCTTCTAAAATATCTTTAGCACCTATTGCAATAATAACTTTTTTTTCAATATCTACACTAGTTACAAAATTTGGCAAGTAAGGAAGAAGAAAACTCTTAGAGTACCCCTTATCTATCAACTCTTTAGAGGTATTAATTAAAAAATAATCCCCTTGTGGTAATCTTTGAATATCTTTAATTAAACCTAATTCATCATTAGCTTCTTTAATAAGAGAACCTATTAAGTCAAACCAAAAATATTGACCACTATCTAATTTACAATACTCTCTTGTCTCATCTTCGCTAGAGAATAGTTTAACATTAGTTAATAGTTTAGAATCTTCTGGATTATTGTAGCCGACAATCTTTATTAAACCTCTTTTAGGGTTATAGTTTTCAATCTTCAATTTTCCTCTTAAAGTATCGAAAACTCTACCTATCTTAAATTGCTCAGGGAAGTCGGTATGCAAATGTAGTTTTAAGTCACCTTTTAGCCCTACAGTTTTACCAAACTGTGCAACTAAAAAATTTTTACTACTACTTTTCATTTTCTATAGCTTTTACGCTAACCTTATAACTTGGCCCACCTTTTGGCTTGCATCCAGATACAATAGTCTTTATAGAGCTAATCATACGACCCTCTTTACCTATTACCTTGCCAATATCATCTTGATGGACATATAAAAATAGTTCACTCAAGTTTTCATCTATCTCTTTTGTATCAATAGATATAATGTCTGGATGCTTTGCAATTAGCTTAACATACTCTAAGATGAAATCTTGAACCATAAAATCTACTTACCAGTAATTTTCTTAACTCTATCGCTCATTTGAGCACCAACACTAATCCAGTAGTTAAGTCTCTCTTCATCAATCTTAATCTCTTTTGTCTCTTTCATTGGATTATAGTAACCAATAGACTCAATCCAACCACCATCTCTTCTTTTTCTACTATCTGTTACAACTACTCTGTAAAATGGTCTCTTTTTTCTACCCATTCTTGTTAATCTAATTACTGTCATTTAAAGCATTCCTTGCATTTTATATTAATGGTATTATACCACTTTTGGTGGCGAATATTAACACAAATTTGATAAAAAATATATTAATATGTTAATTATATTATATTTTTAACAAAATTAAGAGTATAAAAACTCTAAAGTGTGCTAAATATCTCAAAACTCAAAATGAATTGACTATTTATCAAAAATAGCCAATTCATTTTCTTTAAAAAGAGCTATTTTTTAAAGTTCTCTTTTAATCTTGTTCTATAAGAGCTAAGTAGAGCTGATTTAACATCTGCACTACTGCACTGTGTCTTATCAGATGTTGTTATCTCTTCACCCTCTGGACAATCCCATCCCATTGGTAATTCAATCATTGGTGAACCCCATGAAATAGCTTTATCTGTTGCTGTTTTTAAATCATCAAAATCAAAAACCCCATCTTTAAATACATGTGTCTGATAATATGTATTATAGTTTAACTGATTAATAGTCTGTAGGGCTTTATTAATATTATTATCATAATTATTATCTGTTTGAGATAAATTGTTATTACCTAAAATACATCTTTTACCAAGATTATCTATACAATAGTTAAATATATCAAGAGTTTTATCATAACTTTGTGTTCTTTTACCTGTTGTATAATTATATATTTGATATATATGACTACCAAATATTGTAGGTGTTCTAGTCCATACACTCTTATGTATATCAACTTGCTTCTCTAGACAACTATAATCTTTCTCATTAGTATAGGGAACTAAGGTTCCATTAGCATCGTGTGCATTTAGTAAATTTTGCATATCTATACTATTAACCTCTGCTCTTCCTGTTCTATTCCACATAATCTCTGTATGTTTAGTCATACACATTCCAGCTGCAACTAAACCTATCATATCATTATTATCATATCTATCTGCTAATGCTCTCATCATATCTTTATATAAATTTTGAAATGGCTCTTCCCAAAATATTGGTAACTTCTCTAATTTACTCTCATCTTTAAAGTACCAATCAACAGCACCTACTTCACTCTTAACCCATGATGGAGAATATACACCTGTTCTAATTCTTATTAATACTTTAAAACCATCTTTTTCACTCAAGTTTTTAGATTTATTATATACTTTAGCATGTTCAAGAGCCTCATCTATTAAACTAAAATCATATTGACCCTTAGTAGGCTCTAAATCTGACCAAGCTATCTGACAATAACCACCATCAACATCGCCTCTAGCAAAATCACAATAACTACTCTTTGCTTTACCTCTCATAATAAAACCAGATGGTATTTTCTTAATATCACTGCTATTTACATCACCCCAAGTATAAAGTACTTCTGCTGAACCTGACTGATAACCATAAACTTTCATTGTTAATACTTCAGTAGTATTACCATCAATTTTTATAAACTCATTACCTAAATAACCATCAACTCCGTTATATCCAGACCATCTTATATGCATACCATGATAATCAATGCTCTGCTTATCTTTACCAGACATAATACCCGTTGGTTTCCAGCTAGCTATAGCTGTACCATCTTGACCATACAGCTGAATATCTAAATCTTTATCAGACTTTAATTTAATCTCAATATTTGAAACATTAGGTGGAATACTCCCTACAAGACTTGTAGCATCATGAAGTATCTCTTGATTAAAGCTTCCAGAGCCACTCTCTTTACCACTACACCCCTCTTTTCCTGTCCAGCTATATTTTACTGTTGCATAACCTGCTTTATATCCAAAAGCTTTCATAATAAATACAGAAGGTGTCGCACCATCTACAGATATAAACTCATTTCCTCTCTCTCCATTAACTCCATTATATCCACTATATGTTATATCTACGCCGTTATAAGGCTTAGTTGCTTCACTAGGCTGATTATGTACTCCATAAGGCCAATGTACTATTTTGTCACCATTATCAGCATAAAGACGAATATCAACATCTTTATCAGATGATAATGTCACCTTTAAACCCTTAATTCCATATGGAATCTCTCCAACTAAAGCTGTATTTTCATAATCTCCATTATAGTGTACTATCTGCTGTTCAAATGTACCAGAACCTGAGCACTCTCCAAAATCAAAACCTGCATATATAGAGCTTGATAATAGTGCTATTAACATTAATTTATTCATAAATTTCCTAATTAAATTTTTATTCTTGATTATAATAATATCTTCTACTATTTAAACTAGATTCATTACCATAGATCAATATAAATAAGATTATACCAAATAAAAATTCTATACACGCATAATATGGCAATTTGTTATAAATTTTATATACTTTACTCTTTAAATTAAACCCAAATTATGCAACAAAAATTAAATATATTAAGATAAAGAGAGAAAAGAAGTTACTGAAATTATAAATAGATAATCTAAATTAATTAATATCTATATCTTGCAAAGCAATTGCCTTAGGGTTTCGCTCTTTTTTTAGTTCCATATCAACTCTCTCTAGTGGCAAGCTCGATAAAGAGGCAATTGTACCACTTCTTATATCTAATTGTGGTGCCATATATATATTAAAACCATTTTCATATAGCGCTAGTCTAATCGATGTTGCTACCGAGTATGTTGTTAAAACTACACTACTATTTGATATATTCTTTAAATCTTTAAACCACTCTTTTGTCCATAGTGCAGGATTCTTTTTTGGACTAAAAGCATCTTGATAGATTATATCTATTTTTCTATCTATCTTCTTTACCTCATCTCTAGCATCACCTATTAAAATATCTATTTTTATACTCTTATCTTCATATTTAAAATTTTTACTAAGTTGTTTTATAATATCTTTAAAATCATCAAACTCTTTTGGGTAGTTAAAATCCTTTAAGCTTTGAACTAAGCTTTCATCTAACTCTGGAGATATAATATGTAGTTTACTATTTGGAGACTCTACTTTATAAAAGTATAAAGTAGCAAGTGTATTGAAACCTAACCCATAACATATATCTAAAATTGTTATAGAATCTCTATTTTTTATTAAATTATAGGCAGGTTCAACATGTTTTTTTAGGCTCTCTTTTAATGCACCATCTTTTATGCCATGATAGCACTCATCAAACTCTTTAGAGTATAGAGTTTGTGTACCATCTTCTGTAGTTATAATCTTTTTTTGAGCTCTTAAACTTGGGTTATAGAGGCTACTAAAATCCCGCTTCATCTAACTCTTTAAACTTAAATGCTTCTATAATATCTTCTATTTTCTCTTGCCCATCTCTACGAGCTAAAACCATAATACCTTCATTTAGAAAATCTATAATATTTTCAAATCTATTATCTACAACCATAAAATCTAGCCAATCTACATATTCAGGGCTATAAACATCACTAAATTGTATACTTTTAGCTACTCCTTCATCGAAATCAATAACTGCCCAACCTTGTGCATCTAAAAGTTTAGATATATTTGCACTATCTAAGTTTTTACTATCTACTGGTATTGCAATATACATTTTATGCCTCTAAACTATTTAAATCAAGTTTTAGTGCATCATTATCCATAATGGTAATTCCTCTATCTAGTACACCTTTAGATATCTCTTTAGCTTCATCAAGTGAATGCATAGAGAATGTACCACACTGATATATATTAAGCTCTGGAATATCACTTTGGCTCTTAACTTCTAAAACATCATTCATCGAAGCTTTCCAAGCCTCAACCACATCTTTCTCTTCTGGTTCACCAAGCAAACTCATATAAAATCCTGTTCTACAACCCATTGGAGAGAGATCTATAATCTCTACACTATCACTATTTAAATGCTCTCTCATAAATCCTGCAAATAGATGCTCTAGAGTATGAATACCTCTCTCTCCCATAATCTCTTTATTTGGTTTACAAAATCTTAAATCATAAACTTTTATCTTATCTCCAGATGGAGTAGACATACCTTTGGCAAATCTTACAGCAGGTGCTGGCATAATTGTATGATCAACTAAAAAACTATCTAATAGTGGCATAAATATCCTTTTTTGTGCTAATATTACATAAAATTTCTTAAAAGAGTATTTAATGGTTTTAATTGAAGAGAATAATAGAGTATTTGGCGAAATTAAGTATCAGAAAATTATATATAACGACTACAAAACTCACTTTCATAACCACCTATATATTGGTACCATTAAAAGTGGAACTCTAAAGATAGAGTTTGCAAAAAAGACTAAAACTATAACTGCAAATCAGATAATTATCTTTAATCCATATGAGATACATAAAACTATAAATATTGATGCAAAAGAGTATTATACACTATGCTTAAAACAAGAGTGGCTAACAAAATATATATCAAAAAACTTTAATCTAAATTGCAATATATTAGAGAGCAAATCGTTACATAATATTATTATTAATAAAAGAAATATAACCTCTAACTTAGAAGCTCTAAAAATAGAATTAAAATCACTATTAAAGTATCAAATAGATCAAGATAGTAGTATAAAAAATGTTGCAAAAATTACAAAAGAGTATATCTTAGAAAATATAAATAAAAAGCTAACTCTATCTACCATCTCCAAGGATATAGCTTATGATAGGTCATATATCATAAGAGAGTTTAAAAAAGCATACTCAATAACCCCTAAACAGTTTATAATAATTTTAAAAACCAACTTGTCAAAAGATAAGATAAAAGAGGCAAATATTGCTCATCTTGCAACAGATTATGGATTCTTCGACCAAAGCCATTTCAACAAAAACTTTAAAAAAATTTTTGCATTTTCTGCTAAAAACTTTAAATAGTCAATTTTTTACTAGTTTAAAAAGTATATATACTATATAATCCCATAAAAAAGGAAATAAATATATGAAAAACACTTTTCAAAATGCATTAAAATCATCTTGGCTTATTATTAAACTTGTTATTCCTATATATATCTTAGCCGACCTACTTCTATATTACAACCTATTATCTAAAGTATCATTTATATTTGAACCAATAACTTCTCTTTTACACTTGCCACCAGAGGCTGCTTTAGCAATTGTAAGTGGTATGTTTTTAAACCTATATGCTGCAATATCATTTGCAGCACCGTTAGGACTAAGCCCAAATGAGTGGACAATTTTAGCTATATTTTTGGGTGTTTGTCACTCACTTTTAGTTGAAAATGCTATTATGAAAAAGCTAGGCATTTCCAATAAGTTCTCTTATATTTTAAGAGTTGGTGGAGGACTTATAGTTGCATATAGTTCAACATTTATAATTTCAAATAGCGATGCAAAATCAATAGTGTCAAAAGTTGCAAAACAAGAGTTTGACTCAATTTATGAACTACTCTTAAACTCTTTATCAAATGCTACAATTTTAGCATTAAAAATCATTGCAATAATTACAGTACTAATTTTTATAATGGATTTTATAAAATCCAAACTAAAACATAAAAATGTATCTTTTGGCTTCGCAATGGGTGCAGGATTATTTCTTGGCATCACCTACGGTGCAGGTATTTTAATAAACGAAGCAAAGAGTATGAGCAAAAAAGAGATACTCATTATAGTAACATTTCTAAGCATAGCTCACTCTATTATCGAAGACCCACTACTATTTGTCATTTACGGTGCTGATTTTACAACAATAGTAGCCATAAGACTTCTATGGGCAATAATAATTGCACTTATAGTAGTAAAATTTTATAAAATTAAGGAGACAAATTGAACAGTATAATTTTTGAAAATAGCGAGATCTTTCCATCTAAAGTGGTCTGTGTAGGCAGAAACTATGTTGAGCATATCAAAGAGCTTGGAAATGAAATACCAGAAAATATGGTTTTGTTTAATAAGCCAAACAGTGCAATTGGAAATGAGCTTTTTTACTTTAGCGATACTCACCGTTTCGAAGGTGAAATATCTTTTTTAATTAAAAATAGTGAAATAATTGGTGTAGGTTTTGGTCTAGATTTAACTAATAAAGATGCTCAAGAGTACGCAAAACAAAAAGGTCTTCCATGGGAGAGAGCTAAAGCTTTTAACAACTCTGCAATCTTTAGCAATTTTATACCAATAAATAAGAATGAAATTAAAGATTTAAAGATGGAACTATCTATTAATAAAAAGATTCAACAGTACGCCACAATAGATTTAATGATACATAAACCTAACAGTATCTTATCAGAGATTAAAAAATTTATGAAATTAGAAGATAACGATATAATTATGAGTGGTACTCCTAAAGGTGTTGGTAGTTACTCTATTGGTGATATATTTGAAGTAAAGTTATTTTTAGATAATAAAGAAATTTTAAATTATGAGTTTACTGCTAAAGGCTATAGAGGTTAATAACAACCCCTCTATAGCTTTAGTCATTATAGTGCATCTGTATCTGTTTCGCCTGTTCTTATTCTTATAACATGCTCAATAGTAGATACAAATATCTTACCATCACCAATCTTACCAGTGTTAGCTGCATTTTTAATTACTTCGATAGCTGTATTAGCATACTCATCACTACTAACAACTATCTCTATCTTAACTTTTGGAATAAAGTCTATTACATACTCATTACCACGATAAAGCTCAGAGTGACCCTGTTGGCGACCATAACCTTTTACTTCAGATACAGTCATACCTTCTATTCCTGCCTCAACCAAAGCCTCTTTAACTTCATCTAATTTAAACGGCTTAATAATTGCTTCTATTTTTTTCACTTTTTCTCCTTCTTGTAAAGTAGGAAAACCTACTTTTATAATATTATATCTTAACTTTTATCTCTTATAAATAAAAGCTTCTCTCACCATGTACAGATTCGTCTAAACCAATCTCTTCTGTTTCACTATCTACTCTTCCACCACCAGTTACTACTGCTGCAATAAAGTAAACTACTACTGTACCTACTAATGTCCATGCACCTACAAGTGCTACAGACTTTAATTGAACAATAAACTGACCTATGACATCTGCCGCTTTACCAGCCTCTATAGAAGCCTTAAGTGGACCATCCCATAGCGTATCTTTATCTTGAAGAGCAAAGAATGGAACTGCCAATGCACCCCAAAGACCAGCTAAAAAGTGAATACCAAATGCATCTAAACTATCATCATAACCAAACATCTTCTTAAGACCTACAACACCAAAGAATCCTATTAGTGAACCAACTACACCAATAATAATAGCTCCACCAACCCCTACAAAACCAGCAGCAGGAGTAATAGCAACAAGACCAGCAACAATACCAGAAGCAAGACCTAAAAGAGTTGGCTTTTTATAACTAATCCACTCGATTACCATCCATGTAATACCTGCAGCTGCTGTTGCAATTGTAGTAGTAAGAAGTGCTAAACCAGCAATTGCATTTGCACCAAATGCAGACCCAGCATTAAATCCATACCAACCAAACCAAAGAATTGCTGCACCTAAAGCTGTAAGCATAACACTCATAGGTTTAATAGCAATTTTTGGATAGTTTGCTCTTTTACCTACTAAAATAGCAAGAACCAAACCAGCAAGACCACCATTCATATGAACAACTGTTCCTCCAGCAAAATCAAGTGCTCCTTCATCAAATAGATATGCACCATCTCCACCCCATACCATATGAGCAATTGGAGCATAAACAACTAATCCCCAAAGAATTACAATAACAATCCAAGTAGAGAACTTAATTCTCTCAATAATAGCACCCGCTGCAATTGCTACTGTAATAGCTGCAAATGTACCTTGAAAAGCAACAAATACATATGTAGGGTATGTACCACTAAGGTCAGTATATTTAATACCACTCAACATTAAATTAGAAAATCCACCAAAGAAGTTTTGAATAGTAGCACTCTCACTAGTACCAAATGCAATCGAATAACCAGCAACAACCCAAACAATCATTGCAACAACAAATGCGCCTACAACCATTGAATAAGTATTTAAAGAGTTCTTACTTCTCGTCATTCCTGCATAAAACAGTGCAAGACCAGCTGGTGTCATAAGCAGTACAAATGCCGTAGATACCATCATCCATGCAGTATCACCTGTATCTAATTTTGGGGCTTCACCAGCAAAAGCAAGAGCTGGTATAACCATAGCTAAAAGTAGCAGTAGTTTTTTCATTCTATATCCTTTAATAATTTTAACTAAAGCATAGCAATAGTTTTGTGGTGCAATTATACATTAAATTATCAATTAAATGTGATTAAAATATAGGCAATTGTCTATATACATAAGATATCCAATTTGATTAAATTATAGCTAACATAATCTAATCTTCTTAAAAAGCTCTAATTAGTAACAACCTTAGTTCGATCAATCATTCTAGCAATAACCATTACTAGTTTAATAATAAAACCCTATCATTAGCCTAGCCGCAACTACGATAAAAGCAAATAAACTATGTAACTATATATTATATGGCAATATATTAATTATTTTACTAATTTATTAAAATATTTGCTAAAATAAAAATATGAAAAAGCTAACAACCCTACCCCAAAATGACAAACCCAGAGAGAAGCTCTTAAAAAAAGGAGCAAAAGCCTTAAAAGATTACGAACTAATAGCAATCCTGCTTGGCAGTGGCATAAAGGGAAAAGATGTATTTGCCCTCTCAAAAGAGATAGCCAAACTATTCGAAAACGATTTTGCAAACCTCTCTTTGGAAAAACTACAAAAGATAAATGGCTTAGGCTTAGCCAAAGCTTCGCAAATAATAAGTGCAATAGAGCTATCAAGACGTTACCTAATAAAACAGAACAAAAAAGTAACATCACCACAAGATATATTCAACGAATTAAAAGATTTCACCACCAAAAAACAAGAACACTTTATACTAATTACCCTTGATGGAGCATCACACATCATCAACACCCACACTCTTTTTATAGGCACCCTAAACCAAAGCATAGTCCACCCAAGAGAAGTATTTGCCACCGCCATAGAAGATAGAGCCGCAAGTATAATAATAGCCCACAACCACCCAAGCAACACACCCACACCAAGCCAAGCCGACATAAACATAACCAACCGCCTAAAAGAGGTAGCCAAACTAGTAGGCATAGAACTACTCGACCATATAATCCTAACAAAAGATAGCTATTATAGCTTTAGCGATGAGGGGTTACTGTAAATATAATTTCTAAAATCGCCAAACATCCTCAATATCAGGATCATCATATCTCTTAACAGTATCTATCCACTCTTGCTTATTCTCTTTTATCTCATCATTTAATTCTCTCAACTCATCAGCACTAATAAGCCCCAAACTTTGCATAAATGTATAAAAGGTGTTGGAGTCAAGAGAATTAATGCAATTATTAACTATCGTACAAAAAATACAAT
>CAMZLH010000035.1 GCA_947311565.1 uncultured Nitratifractor sp. | reverse complement strand
CTCTTAATGATAAGATACTATCTGACCTTAAAGATAGTGATAGTGGAGAGTTTAACAATAATAAAATTGTTGTAAGAGTAGATAAATTATCAAATTTAGAGACAAAAAACAATTTAATTAAAATTAAATTTAGAGTAAAGATAAAATAATTATCTCCATATAATGGTATAATTTAAGCTAAATAGCATTATATTTCTATATAATAATGTTATAAAATTATTAAAAGGGTAAATATGAAATATTTTATTGGAACACTATTAATAGTCTTTTCTGTTAATGTTTATGCTAATAGTGTAGATATTAAAACTACATCATTAAAAAGAGTGATAGTAAAAAATAGTAAAGGAAAGAGTGAAGTTAAGTGGGTTAAACCATCTAAAGTTGTGCCTAAAGATATAGTAAAAATTGTAAATAGAATCATTAATGACACTAATAATACATTAAATAATTTGAAAGTTACGAATCCTATTGATTCTAGTTTAGAGTTTCAAAAAGGTTCTGTAGAGTCTAAGATGAAAATGAAAAAACTATTTAGTGTAAATGGTAAAACTTTTAAAAGAGCAAAAGAGCTTTTTATTATTGGAAAAGATAAAAAAAAGCACTTGGCAAGAGCAAAAGATTATAGAGCTGTGCAGTTTATCATAGATAAAGTTGCACCAAATAGTAAAGAGATAATTGAGTTTCTAGCAAAGATAAAGTAAGGAAAAATAGATGAAAAGAGTTTTACAAGCAGCAATAGTTGCAACGGTTTTTTCAAGTAGTGCTTATGCACTAGGAGTTACTGCTGGTACAAATATTGAGAATATAGCAACACTTAGCTACTCAGCAGGTGGCGTTTCTCAGCCAAAAGTTACAAGTAATACAGATCTATTTATTGTGGATAAGAAGATAGATATGATACTTGTTACAACAGATACAGACCAACTTAGTGTTACTCCAGGTCAACAAGATCAAGAGACAAACTTCGAGTTTACTAACGAGGGCAACAAGGCACAAAACTTTAAGTTTACAGTGTCTCAGTTGGATAATGATGAAGAGGCAGACTATGATGCAGACAAAGATAATAGTGATGACTTGGCAAGCTTAGAGATTAAGTGTACAGATGATGCTGGTACAGTTTATGGGTGGGCAAGTGAGTTAACTATAGAAGTTGCAGAAGATGCTAAGTTAACTTGCCAAGTTAGAGCAGATATAAATACCGATGCTGATGGTGGTAAAGATTTAGACTTAATGAATGTAGAGCTTTTAGCAACTGCTGTTAAGAGTGATGGAACTGCTGAGGCAGAGTCTAGTAGTGAAGATCCTGCAGTTGAAGATGTTGTTATAGCTGATGGTGTAACAGATTCTACACTTGGTTCAGATACAAATGGTAAAGGTGACACGGCAAAAGATGGTAAAGAGGTAGCAAGAAGTGGTTATATTATTAATACACCAGTGCTAAGTGCAACTAAGACATCTTGTGTAGTTAGCGACCCAGTTAATGGCACATCTACACCAAAAAGAATTCCTGGTGCAATTATTAGATATATGTTTGATGTAGAGAATACAGGAAGTGCTAATGTAACTAACTTGGATATTACAGATACATTAAATGATAATTTTAATGTAGATAATACAGTAAGTAGTGCTAAGAAAGATGAAAATAAGGACTCTTGTGCATGTTCTACTGAGCCTGCAACTGATATAAGTGGAGATACATCTTTAAGTGGACAAGATTTATCAATTGCTAATATTAATATAGATAGTGCTAAACACACTTGTGTTTCTGTAGAAGTGGAGATAAAGTAGAGCTCTGCTCTGCTTTATATTTAAGAGGTTAATGGCAAGAATATGAAAAAACTAATATTAATTTTTTTACTAATGGTCTCTTTTATATATGGGGCAAAGGTTGGCGATATTATAAGTAATATTGCAGAGGTAAGCTACAGTATTGATGATTTAAATAAGAGTATTAATACAAATCGTGTTAATTTAAATATTAGTTATACTCCAGCTACTATAGGTTTGTTATACTATAATATAGAGTCTAACTCTTCTCTTAATGTTAATGAGACTAGCTATAAGAGTAAAGATGGATTTGTCTTATTAAAAAACCCTGTTGTTCCAGGTGAAGAGAGTTTTGAGGTACCAACTAATATGCCTTTAACTTCGGCAGAAGCGTATGCTACTACAGATTTAGTTCTTATTAAGTTAACAGACTTAGATCAAGATATTAATTTTGATAAACAAGATACTATAGAAGTAGATGTTGTAAATCCTAGTAGTGGTGATATTGAACATCTAATTTTAAAAGAGACTGATGTAAATAGTGGAGTTTTTGTTGGATATATACAACTTACACCAGATAGTAACACAAAAAATAATGGTACTCTTGGTGTTGATGGTGGAGATATTATTTATGCTAAATATAAAGATTTAAGATACGACACTAAAACAGGAGAAGTTGTAGAAGTAACTATTGTTGCTAAGGCAAAGATAATCGATAACAATCCTATTTTTATAACTAAAGTTGCTTCAAAAGATAGTATGGCAATAGGTGATTTTGTTAAATTTACTATTACAATAGAGAATAGTTCTGTAATAAGCTTAAATCATAATATACTATATGATAAATTACCACAAGGGTTAAAGTTTAAAAAAGGCTCATTTAAAATAGATGGAAATAGAACAGAAGTTGATTATAGAAGCAACACTATATTATACAAACTTGGTTCATTAAAACCTAAAGAAATTATTACAGCAACATATATTGCAGAAGTTGGAGCAGGTGTAGATAGTAAAACTTTAACTAATATAGCTTACTGTAACTCAGTTCATGCTGGAAGATCTAATATAGCACGAGCAACAATTAAGATTAAATCTGACTTTTTTAATGATAAAGGTTATATACTTGGAGAGGTTTACTTTTTAGATAAAAACCAAACAAAAAAACCTGCTCAAAATGTAAAATTGTATCTTAGTGATGGAAGATACTCAGTAACTGATAAAGATGGTAAGTATCATTTTATTGATTTAGATAATAGAACTCATGTTGTCCAGATAGATACAGATACACTAACTGGAAGATTTGAGTTAATTAACTGCAATAGAGACAATCGTTTTGCAAAATCTTTAAAGTCTGCTTTTGTAGATATAGTAAATGGAGAGATGCATAGAGTTGATTTTTGTGTTAAGAAGTTAAAAAATAATTTTACTAACCCTAAACTAGAGGCGAAACTTGTTAAAATTGATAATAGAAAAGTTAAGTTACAGTTTAATATTTTAGCAAATAATTTAGAGAATAAAGAGCTCTATATTAGAGTGCCAGAGTCTTTAAAAGTTATTGAAAAGAGTGCTACATTTAAGATAAGTAGGGTTGATGGATTATGGATCTTACCTATTAAAACTAATAGTGCATCGGTAGAGTTAGAGATAAAAAGTGATACTATAGATGATGATATAGAGTCTATTTTTTACTACGATACTAATATTGCTGAAGATAAAGAGAGTCCGAAAATTACTCTTAGTTTAGTTAAGAGTAGTAAAGATTTACACATTGTTGATGGTAAAAAAGTAGTTGCATTAGATGGCGTTGTTAAAAAAGGTATTAAGAGTGACTATAACTGGGAAAAGTCAACTAAACAAGAGTATATGCCAAGTGAGTATACAAAAGAGCAGATTGATAATATAAAAGATGAGACTAAGTTTATATGGCCTCCTAAGGGGTGGATACCAGAGATTCCATCAGCTAGAGTTGCTATCTTAGTGCCAAATGGTGGAAGCGTAGAGCTTAGATTAAATGGTCAAAAGGTAGATATGGTTCACTACCAAGGTGTATTTAGAGGTAGTAAAAAGAGAGTTATTCATTTCAAAGGTATCGATTTAAGTAATGGAGAGAACCACTTTGAGGCCATAGTTAAGAGGGGCAAAAAGATTGTTGCAACATTAACAAGAGATATATTTGTAGAGTCACATGCACCTGCAAGTGCAGAGATAGTAGAGAAGTTCTCATATTTAAAAGCAGATGGTGTTCATTCGCCAATTATTGCTGTTAGATTCAGAGGTGAGAGTGGTCATCTACTTAGAAGTGGTTTAGTTGGTGTTTATGAGGTAAATAAGCCGTTTGAAGCTAAAGATAAGAGCAATGATAAGGGTCAATATAAGATTGACTCTAAAGGTATTGCATATATCAAACTTAAAGCTACATATAATGGTGGAAAAGCTATTTTAAAATTTGGAAAACTAGGCGTAGAAACAAAGATTGAGGCTAAAAGAAAAGGTTGGATAGTTGTTGGTTTTGCAGAAGGGTCAGTTGGTTACAATACTCTATCTAAAAACTCTGTTAGTGATAAAAAAGGCTTTTATAAAGATGGTCAGTTGTCACTATTTGCACAGGGTAAGATTAAGGGTAAATGGCTTTTAACACTCTCGTATAATAGTAAAAAAAGTGGTAAAGAGCTATTTAGTAGAGTTGATCCTAATAGATATTATACTATATATCATGATAACTCTAAGAGTGGCTCTGTAGCAACAAGTAGAAAAAAACTATATATAAAATTAGAAACAGATAGCTATACTCTTTTATTTGGTGACTTTAATAGTGAGTTTACTGGAAGTGATTTAAGTCTTTATAACCATACATATACAGGCTTTAAGAGTGAGTATAGACATAAAAACTTCTTAATAAAGAGTTTTATAGCAAAGAGTGATAAAACAAATATAAGAGAGCAAATTGCTGGTGAGGGAACAAAGGGTTATTACTATCTTAAAAATAAAAATATAGTAGTAGGCAGTGAAGAGATTACTATTGAGACAAGAGATAAAGATAGAGATTATATTACTTTAGATAGTAAGAAATTAGTATCTAATATTGATTATACAATAGATTATGATCTTGGTAGATTATACTTTAAAGAGCCAATATATAAACATAATATAAAGATGCAAGATATATATATTACTGCTAAATACCAAATAGAAGGTGGAAACAGATATATATATGGTTCAAGAGCTACTTGGGAGAGTAATAGAACAAAGATTGGTGCAACTTATGTAAAAGAGCAGGGTGAGTATGAATTAATAGGTGTTGATGCAAAGGTTAAAATAAGTGATAAACTAACTGCAAAAGCAGAGATTGCAAAGACTCTTCGAGGTGAATTTAATAAAACAAGCTCTACTGCAAAATTGCTAGAGTTAGAGTATAAAGATAAAAATAGTAGTGCAAAACTCTACTATAAAAGTCTTCAGAGTGGTTTTATTAGTAGTGATATAGATAAGAGTATAACTGAAGATTATGGTTTAGAGGTTAATAAAAAGATAAGCAAAGAGTACACTATTTCATCAATTGCACATTATGTAAAGAGTAAACTAAGTAGTAGAAGAGAAGTAGAATTAAAGGCTAACTATATTAGTAAAGATAAAAATACTACATTATCAGCAGGTTATATTTGGAGTAAAGAGAGTTCTAAAAACTCTAAAAATCAAATAGAAATTAGTGCTGATAAGAAGATTAACTCTATGTTTAGTACTGGTCTATCCCATAGACAAAGTTTAGACTCTTTAGATATGAAAAGTACTATTAGTTTAAGATATAAAAGGGATGATAATGCAACTATATCTAGCTATATAGAGAGGGTTCAAAATGATAGTGATATACTATATCAATTTAGAACTAAAGCAGAGTACAAATTATGGAAAGATAGCTCATTTAAGACAAGTAGACTATATAAGAGTAGTAGTGATACTACTTACCTTTATGATACATACTCTTTAGAACAAAAGTTTAATTTTGGAAAGAGTGTAGAGAGTAAAGTTGGTATTGAGTATGACAGAACTAAAGATGAGATAGATAAAAACTATGTAGCAGTTAATAGTTCTATTAAATATAGAGATAAAAATATAACTGGAAAGTTATATATTGGATATAAGTTTGGAGATAGTGATAAGAATTTAAATATAGATAGTGATATTAATATAAAAATGAATAAAGAGTATATAGTAAACTTTGGAATTAATTGGCATCAGAGTTGGCAAGAGAGTAAAATTTTAAGAGATATTGATGGTAAATTTGCATTTGTATATAGACCTATTAATAGTAATTTAATTATATTGGATAGATTTGATTTAAAAGATAAATTAGAAGATGATGGATTAAATAAATTAAGAGAGACTAAGTTTATAAATAATATGAATTTAAATTATCAAGCAGATAAGCTTAGTAGATATAGTTTGCAGATTGGTTTAAAATATGCAATTGATACTATAGATTATGAGCAGTATAAAAGTTTTAATGCTCTATTAGGAGTTAGAGCAGAGTGGGATATTGAAGATATATTTACGCTAGGTGTTAGAGCATCTACCCTATATAGTTTTAGTAGTAATAGTAGTGATTATAGCGTAGGTATATTTGCAGTTAAAACATTAAATAAAAATATGCAAATAGTTGCAGGTTATAATATATATGGTTTTAGAGATGAAGATTTCTCTAACTTAAATAATCACAGACAAGGTGTGTACTTGAAGTTTAGAGTTAAATTTGATCAAGATAGCTTAAAGTCTATACTTGAAAAGGTAAGCAAATGAGAATAGTCGTAGTTTGTTTACTATTATTACTCTCAACACCTATTTATGCTGCAACTGCTTGGTGGAATAGTGATTGGCACTATCGTGTAGAACTCAATATAAATTCGGCTGTTACCAATCAAGTTGGTAAAGTAGATATTGACTTTACAGCATTAGGTCTTACGGGTGATTTAGACGAGAACTCTATTAGAGTTGTAGGGAGCAATGGGGTTTTACTCTCCAAACAAGAGTTTACCGATATTCTTTATGCTAGTGCAACAGATAGTTTAAATAATAACAAAGGCGAAGTAAAGTTTATCTTGGAAGATAGTGGAGATGTTACCTATTATCTCTATTATGATACAGTTGAAAATGGTTCAAAAACAGCACTCTCTAGTAGCTATGTTATTAATGGAAACTTTGAACACTCAGATGGAACAACACCTACTGGCTGGGCAGTTGGTTCATCTAACATTGGTACGAATTTACCAAACAATGAAGTACATCCTACATTAGGAGAGGGTTCTACGGTCTCTATTAATGGTGATACTGTGAACAATACAGCCCATACAGGTATGGCTTTTCATCTGCATGGGTATAGAGATCGTGATGAATCTGGTTCAAGCAAAGAGGTTGTCTATATTGAAAAAGTTTTTACAGTTCCTAGTGCATTGGCTGGAACGATAAGTTATTGGTTTAGAATTCAAGCTTATGATGACATTAACTATGACTATGTGCAAGTGACTATTAATGGTGATGTTATTGACCATACTAGTTTAAATATTAATAATAGTTCGCTTTCGGTTACAACTACTAAATATGGACGAAAAAGTGCCTATGGTGGATATTCAGATAGTGGATGGACAAATGCTACGCTCGACCTATCTGCTTATGTAGGTCAAACAATTACATTAAGAGTATCACACTATTTTGCATCAGATAACTCTTATAGAAGTTGGGAGTTATTGGATGATTTAGAGTGGAGTTTAAATACCACTATTGTTACAGGAAGTCAAGAGACTCCTCCGACAGCTATTTTAAACATTAATAAAAGCTCTTGTGTGATTTTTGATCCAATTAATAGCAGTAATAACCCAAAAAGAATTCCAGGCTCAACAATCCGCTATGCTATTGAGGTAAGTAATAGTGGAGGTGCAAATGCTGATGATGTTATAACTACAGATAATGTAGTTAGTGATCTAGATGAAGCATCTATTGAAAACTTGCAAATTTTAGATGGTTCATGCGATTGTCTAGGTGTTATATCTGCTAGTAATAATGGAGTAAATGGTACAGGAAATGGTGTTAATCCTGTAAAATTAGATTTTGGAACACTTGAGGCTGGTAGTGTGGCCGTGCCGACTATAAAATGTGGATATTTTGAAGTAAACGTTAAGTAGAATTTACCTTTTGAAGTAGCTTAGTAGCATAGAAAAAGAGTTATAAACTCTTACCATTAGACTATATAGGTAAAGGTTAATACTCTAAATCTTGAGCTTGATCACTATTTTCATTTAATATAGCATCTACTATATCCTCTTGCTGTGGTTGCAACTCTTGTTCTAGTTTCATCTCTCTTATTTGGTACTCTGCTCTTTGTTTACTTTTTTGTTCAGCCAATCTTATACCTTCGTTAGGTAATTGTTGTCTGCATTTGCTTCTACCTAGTATCCATCCATCGAAGTACTCTTTATTCCTATTAGATAGAGCATAATCTTTTCTAAAAAATCCATTAGCTGTTTTACAACCATCTCTTATACCTTTTTCGTAACTGTAACCACGACTCTTTCCAAAGTTTATATTCTTATAACAGTACATACCTTTTTGGCATGAGTTTGGCGAAGCTGAAGATCTACTAGAGCATCCAACAAAGAAACTACTGCAAACTAATACTATAAGGGAAGCTTTAGCTATTTTTTTCATATTTACCCACTTTTTTAAGTTTTTATTTTAATAATTTTACCATATAGTAATAAATTTTTCATATAATATTAAAAAAAGATTTAATTATGATAATAAATAGAGTAGTAATAATAGCATTATTAGTAACATCTAGTAGTACTAGCTCAACATTAGACTACTTAAACTCATTAAGAGTAAAAAGTGGAGCACATAGCTTAAAATATAGCTCTACTCTTGCTAAAGCAGCAAAAAAGCATGCTCTTTATATATATAAAAATCATGAGTACTCACATTATGAAAATAGAGCAGGGGCAAATTACTTTGCACGAACACCATGGGATAGAATAGTAAAAGCTGGTTATAATACAAGAGTAGTAACAGAGAATATATCTTTTTCTGAGCGAAGCTATAAAGAGTCTATAGATAAAATTATGGCAACGGTATATCATAGGTTGGCTTTTTTGTATATGCAAGTTGACTCTATAGGTTTTGGAAATGTTGGTTCTATTTTTGTATATGATATGTCTAATAGTAAAATTGGTAAGATATGCTCTAAACACTATAGAGATGCACCATATATTATTGATAATATATGTCCAAATTTAAAAGATATTGTACCTAAAAGTTTTTATGATATTGGATTAAACTCTATTATTAAAAAATCTAAACCTATTGTTAAGTTTCCATATAGTGGGCAGAGATCTGTACCTCTAAGTGGAGAGGAGGAGACACCTAAGTTTATATATCAAAAATTTGGATACCCCATAACTGTAACTTTTAACCCTAAATATTATAGTAGAGTCTCTTTAGTATCTTTTAAACTATTTAGAAAGAGTAATAGTATAGATTCTAAAGTTGTAACTTATAGTAATGATATAAATGCAAAGATAAGAAAAAATACTTTTGTATTGGTACCATTAAAACAACTTAGAAAAGGAAGTAAATATAGTGTGGTATTAAAAGTTAAAGTAAAAGGTGTATTAAAAGTAGTTAAATGGAGCTTTTATACAAAGAGTTAATCTTTGTATAGACCTTTAGGCAAAGTATCTTCTGCACCTGGGAAGATGCTTTCTACTACAATTTCTGGATGTATGAGCTCTCTTAAACGCTTTTGTGCAACCATCTTTGTTGTCATTGTACTCATAGAACATCCATTACATGTCCCACCTAGTTCTATATATATTACTCCATCCTTAACACCTAGCAGTTTCATTGTACCCTCATGAGATTTAATATACTCTTCGATACTTGGTAGGAAATTTTTTGTTGCTATGTACAAATCTTCATCTGAAAATGGTATCATTTTAGTTACCTTTATAGTTATTTTAGGCAAAATATAACAGAAGTTTTTTAAATAAAGATGAATTTTGGAGCAAAATGCGCTGTTTTAGTTGTGATAGTATATCGTTAGAGCCCGTTTGTAAAGAGTGTACTAAAGATTTTTTAACTCCTTTAATGATAAATAAAGAGATTGCAAACTTAGATGTAGTGAGCTTTTTTGACTACTATTTAACAGTAGAATTTATAAAGAGTAAGTATATAACTAGCGGTTATAGAATATATAAGTTTATTGCAAAAAAATATTTTCAACCATTTATAAAAAATTATATTATCTCTTTAGATAGCAAAAAAAATATATATTTAATCGGTATAGATGAGAGTGTAGATAGAGGCTACTCTAATGTTGCATTGCTAACGCATTATAGTGCGAAAAATAGTAACACTAAGGCTCTTCATAATGTATTAAAAGCTAAAAGTAGAGTTAAGTATGCTGGTCAAACTTTAGAGTTTAGGTTAAATAACCCTAGAGGCTTTGTCTATAGCGGTCCTAAAAATATAGATGTAATACTTATAGATGATACAATAACTACAGGAACAACCCTAGAAGAGGCTAGTAGGGTACTTAAAGAGAGTGGTGTTAATATTCACTTTGCCTTAACTGTTGCAAATGCACAAGAGGGTGTTGATTATTAACGATTTTTAAAGCTTTAGTGATATAATAAGCACAAAAATAAAGGAATATAGTATGAATATATTTGATGATGATGACTATATGGTTACAACACCACAAAAAAATTTAATGTCAATAATGAAAACAGCTAACCAAAATATTGTAGAGAACGAATTAGAAAAAGTATTTGCAAGATTAGCATTAGCAGAGAAGCTGTTAGAAGAGAATGAGATAGAAGATAGCTATGAAAAGCAACTAAAGAGTTTTGAAGTTGCAGAGCCTCAAGAGTATCGAGGAAGAGTTGACTCTTTATATATTGAGTTAGTTGGAAATATTGTAACTCAGTGCGAGTAGGATTATAAGTGCTAGAAGCTGTAGAGAGAAAGATTAATCAATATATATTAACTCTTAATGAGCCAGATATTGCTGCTGTAATATCTAATATACCTGTTGGTAAAAGGCTTCGTGCAAGACTTATGATAGAGATTGCAGGTAGTAGTTTAAAAGTTATAAAGTCTGCTGCTGTTGTAGAGATGATACATGCAGCAAGTTTACTACATGATGATGTAATAGATGACGCCTACACAAGAAGAGGCGTTGCATCTATTAACTCTTTATATGGTAACAAGAGTGCAATTATGATTGGTGATATACTCTACTCTAAAGGTTTTTATGAGTTGCTAGATTTAGATAAGGATGTAGCTAAAGTTATCTCTAAAGCAGTTGTAGAGTTAAGTATTGGAGAGAGAAAAGATGTGCAGATGTCTGAAAGCTTTAATGTAGATGAAGATGCATATAGGTTAATGATATATCAAAAAACTGCAGCTCTTATAGAAGCAGCAAGCGAAGCGGCAGCTATAATAGCTAAGAAAGATAGAGATATTTACAAAAAATATGGTAGAAACTTAGGTGTTGCATTTCAGATGATAGATGATATATTAGATATCATATCAGATGAAACAACACTAGGTAAACCAGCACTAAACGACTTTAAAGAGGGTAAAACTACATTACCATATATATATCTTTATAATAAATTAGATATAGATGAACAAAAAACTCTTAAATCTATGCATAAAAAGAGTCTAAGCAAAGATGAGCAGAAGTGGATATTAACTAAGTTTAAAGAGTATAATATTCTTGAAGAGTCTAAAAAAGAGGCATTTGAACTTGTAAATGAGGCTATAGAATTAATGCAAAAAGCTAATGAAAAGGGCTTAGAAGAGATTGCAATAAAAATGGTAGATAGGAGCTTTTAGTGCAATATATGGTAGTTAGCTTTAACTATAAGAGCTGCTCTTTAGAGGAGCGTGAGTCTATAGCTTTTAAAGATGAAGATGAGATAAAAAGTTTTTTAAATACTCTTACAGATTTTGAGTTTATTCAAGAGGCTTTTGTAGTAAATACATGTAACAGGGTAGATATTGTAGTAGCTACTAAAGATAATTTTGCTACATATCATGCTATATTAGGGATACTTAGCAAAACGAAGAGCTTAAATTTTTACTCTTTAGAGAAGAGTGCAAAACGGTATGAAGAGGATTGTGCTATAGAGCATATATTTAATGTAGTATCTTCGCTAGACTCTATGGTTGTTGGAGAGGCTCAAATTACTGGGCAAGTTAAAGAGGCATTTAGAGTCTCTTTTAATAATGGTACTGCTGGCAAAGAGTTAAATAGGCTCTTGAGTTACGCAACTAAATGTGCTGCTGAGGTTAGAAACTCTACAAATATATCTGAACACCCTATATCTATAGCTTCTGTTGCAGTTGCGCAAGCTGAAGAGGAGCTAGAGTCTCTATCTGGTATGGTTGGTGTTGTTATTGGCTCTGGTGATATGGGTAAATTGGCTTCTAAACATCTTTTAAGAGCTGGTGCAGATGTAGTAATTGTATCTAGAAACAAAGACCATGCACAAGCTTTAGCAGATGATTTGGGAGAGAATGTAAAAGTAGGAAGTTATGAGAAGATAGCAACATATATAAATAAGTATAGACTACTCTTTAGTGCTACTGCCTCACAAGAGCCAATTATAACAGAAGATATGGTTTTAGATCAAAAAATTGATAGATTATGGTTTGATATGGCAATACCTAGAGATATAGATAACTCTATTAATAGAGATAATATTAATATATACTATATAGATAACCTACAAGAGATATCTAAAAGTAATCATGCTCTTAGAAAAGAGCAAGCAGTAATTGCAGCTGATATAGTTAAAAGATATAAAGAGGAGTTTTTAAAGTGGCTTCAAGCTTTAGCTGTGGAACCTGTAATTAAACAGATGCGTTTAAATATAGAGCTAATTGTAAAAGAGGAGAGTGCTAGAGTTGTATCTAAAGGCTTTATACCTAAAGAGTATCAGGAGAATTTAGAGTATATGGCAGTTCAACTTTTTGATAAGTTTTTACACTCTCCAACTAAAAAGCTAAGAGAGGTCTCTAAGGAGAGTGAAGCTAGCGAAGTGATAGATGCAATTAAGCATATATTTTCTATAGACACTAATAGTGTTGATCCAAAAAAATATAAAAAAGGATAGTTTTATGAGATTTTCTAACTCTTTTATCTATACATCAAAAGAGGCACCAAGTGATGCAACTCTACCAAGCCATATATACTTAATTAGAGGTGGTTTTATACAAGGTATTGGAGCTGGTTTATATAACTTTTTACCATTAGGAAAGAGAGTACTAGAGAAGGTTAGAGCAATTGCTAAAGAGGAGCTTGATAGTGCAGGGTGCCAAGAGGTTGAGCTTAGCTTTGTAACACCTAGTGAATTGTGGATGGAGAGTGGTAGATTTGAAAAGTATGGAAAAGAGCTTTTAAGATTTAAAGATAGAAAAGATGCTGAGTTTGTATTGGGACCAACGCACGAGGAGATGATGGTAAACTTAGTTAGACAGTATGTTAAGAGCTACAAGCAACTTCCACTAAATTTATACCAAATTAAGACAAAATTTAGAGATGAGATTCGTCCAAGGTTTGGTCTAATGAGGGGTCGTGAATTTTTGATGAAAGATGGATACTCTTTTCATAAAGATGAAGCTGATATGGTAGAAAATGGCTTTAATAAGATGAAAGATACATATAGTAAAATCTTTACAAGATTAGGTTTGGATTTTAGAATTGTAGATGCTGATAGTGGTGCAATTGGAGGAAGTGGAAGTAAAGAGTTTATGGTGTTAGCTGATAGTGGAGAGGATACTATAGTAGTATGTAAATCTTGTGATTATGCAGCAAATATAGAAGCAGCAAAAAGATCTCCTACTAAGGCACCTATTGCAAAAGAGGGTGAAGAGGTAGAGATGACTCCAGGTCTTTTTAATACACCTAATATATCTACAATAGAAGATCTTTGCAAATTTTTCCATATAGATGCCTATTATACTATAAAAGCAGTAGCTAAAAAAGCATTATATGATGATGGTGTAGAGAAATTAGTTCTATTTTTTGTAAGAGGTGATAGTGACTTAGAAGAGACAAAAGCTTGTAATTCTGTAGAGGCTAATGAGTTGATAGATATTAGTGAAGAGGAGCTTATAGAAGCTGGTTTGGTACCGGGATTTATGGGTCCTATAGGCTTACAAGAAGATATAATATATAAAATAGATAGTGAACTTAAGGGTCAAAAAACATTAATAGCAGGTGCGAATAAGAAAGATTATCATGCAATAGATGTTCAGATACCAGATTATGGTGCTTTTTTTGCAGATTTAGTTGCTGTATCTGAAGGTGATTGCTGTAGTAGTTGTGGAGGTAGTCTATACCATACTAAGGGTATAGAAGTTGGTCATATATTTCAACTTGGAACTAAATATAGTGAACCATTAAAAGCAGAATTTTTAGATGAAAATGGAAAGAGACAGCCTTTTGTTATGGGAACATATGGTATTGGTATTTCAAGACTTTTAGCTGCAATTATAGAGCAAAATCATGACGAAAGAGGTCCAATTTGGACAAAAGCAACCGCGCCATTTGATATAGAGATAATTGTATCTAATATTAAAAAAGATGATGAATTAAACTTAGGAGATAAGCTATATTCTCAGTTAAAAGAGTTAAATATTGAGACTTTGATTGATGATAGAAAAGAGAGATTTGGATTTAAAATAAAAGATTATGAACTTCTTGGAATACCATATTGTATTATTGTTGGTAAAAAAATCGCAGATGGTTTAGTTGAGATAGTAGATAGAAGGAGTCTTGAGAAAGAGGAGATTAGCATAGATCAGGTAGTATCAAGAGTTAAAGAGTTGGTAGGATAGAGATGATATTTATTCTAGCATACTTTATAATTGAGCTTTTAGCTTCGATAAAGTTTGGTATAACAATTGGATTTGGTTGGAGTGCAGTTTGGGTTCTTATTACATCTATTCTAGGTGCTTTTTTACTTCGTGCTTCACCATATGCAATTATGGCTAGTATAAATACAATAGGTCTTAAAAAGTTCAATATGAAGAGTGCTCAGAATGCAGCGATATCATATATTTTAGGAGCTATATTTTTAATTATACCAGGTATTTTTAGCGATTTTTTAGGAGTAGGTTTACTTTTATACACAATATATTTAAGATTATTCGCTAAAATACCAACTACACAAAAATATGATAAAAAAGGAGATGATAATGTCATTGATGTTGAAATTATCGACACTAGCATTAACAGCGACAATAGCATTAAACGCTAGTTTTAATTTAGATGAGTATATTAGAACAGTTTTAATACAAAATAAGAGTATAAAAGTTAATAGTGTTAAGTTATTAGATAAGATAGATGTAGAGGGTAGAGCAGACTGGAAAGCATATCTATTTATGATGAACTTAAATATTAAAGGTAAAAATGATAACTATCCTGAAGCTCTATTTGTTAATGAGAAAGATGGTATTGTAGTTAACTCATTTTATGATCTTAAGAAGAGAAGACGTATAACAAAAGATGAGTTTAAACCAGAAATGGATACAAAATTATATTATCAAGATTCACATTTGATTGCTGGTAATAAAGATGCTAAACATAAATTAGTAGTATTTTCAGATCCGCAATGTCCATTTTGTATTCAAACAGTTCCAGTTATATATGAAGATGTAAAGAAAAACCCTAAAGATTTTGCACTTTACTATTATCATATGCCACTTCTTAGACTACACCCTGTTTCTGATGTTTTAACAAGAGTGATGGAGGTTCTACAAAAAGATGGCAGAGTAGGTGATGCAATGAAAATGTACTCTCTTAAGATATCATATAAAGAGAGAGATGAAGCAAAAATTTTAAGTGAGATAAAAAAGCAGTTTAATATAGATATTAAAAAAGAAGAAATTAATAAGAGTGAAATCAAAGAGGTGATTAAAAGTGATGTTGAAATGGCTACAAATATTATGTTAACTGGTACACCGACAATCTATTTAGATGGTAGATACTCTAAAGATAGATTAGCTTATAAAAAATTAATTAAGAAGTAGAGATTGAAAAAGATAACTATAGCAACTAGAGAGAGTCAATTGGCATTATGGCAAGCGTTTTATATTAAAGATAAGATAGAAACACTATTTAAAGATATTACTGTAAATATTAATAAAATGACAAGCAAGGGTGATAGAATTTTAGATAAACCTTTAGCTTTGATTGGGGGTAAAGGACATTTTACTAAAGAGTTAGAGGATGCAATGTTAAATGGAGAAGCTAATTTAGCGGTGCACTCTTTAAAAGATGTTCCTACATTTATACCAGATGGTTTAAAACTAGCAGCAGTAACTAAAAGAGAGGATCAAAGTGATCTTTTTTTATCTCATAAATATAGTAGGTTTGAAGAGTTACCAAAGGGTGCTATAGTTGGGACAACAAGTCTTCGAAGAAGAATGCAACTACTAAAAAAACGCCCAGACTTGGTAGTAAAAGATTTAAGAGGTAATGTAAATACAAGACTTAGAAAACTAAAAGAGGGTCAGTATGATGCAATTATCTTAGCTTTTATTGGGTTAGAGAGATTAGATTTAATTAAAGATATTCCATTTACACAAAAACTAAAGTTTATGTTAGCACCAATGGGGCAAGCAGCACTTGGTATTGAGATATTAGAGAATAATTCATTTTTAGATGAAGTTGCAAATGCTTTAAATGATAATGATACATATATATGTACTGATGTAGAGCGTAAATTTATATCTAAGATTGGTGCAGGTTGTTCTGCTCCAGTTGCTGTAAATGCTACAGTTAGTGGAGATAAAATTTATGTTAAAGCTTTGATAGGTTTAGTAGATGGATCTAAAATATTAGAAGAAAATTTAGAAGATAGATTAGAGAATTATAGAACATTAGGAGAAAAATTAGCTGAACTTATGATATCTAAAGGAGCTATCGAATTACTTAAAGAGGCAGAAGAGAGTGCATTTAAAGATATTCGTCCAGACCGTATTTAGTATACTATTTATAGCTATATTATCTAGTTGTAATAAAGCAGAAATAACTTACTATAATAAAAAGTTAAAGAGTAATAAAATAGCTTGTTTATCTTATTCTCCTAAAAGTAGAGCATTTTTAGATAATAGCTTAGAGAGTATGTATAGTTTTAAAAGTAATTGTAGATATAAATTGGAGCTATCTTATAAATCTGATATTGTATGTAATAGTCCATATAATTATTCACAAAAGACAACTACAAATTTTCCTTCTGCATATTTAAATTTAGAAGTAAAAAAAAGTTTTAATTTGGAGTATAGTTACTATATTGATTTAACACAAAAACCTACTATAAATGATTTAAAAAAAGCATTTGATCGATTAAGAGTAGATATATTAATCTAGTGCTATTCTATTTAAGAAGGAATTAAATTATAGTGATACTATATAATAGAGCTTAAATTATTTAGATATATCTTATATATAAAGTTGAGTTATTTAGATTTAGATGCATTATTAAACTAAGTTATAATATATTTTGCTACAATTGCGCCATTGTTTTAGCTTTAACTGCAATCTACTTTAACTTTCTGTTTAACTTCGTAATTTAATTATTGTGTTAGAGAGTTTAGCTATGGAGCATAAGTTTGTAGTAAATGCAACACAATTAATTAAATACAAAGAAGAAAAATGAAATTTGAAGATTTTAACTTTAAACCAGAGTTAGCAAAAGCTATAAAAGATGCAGGCTTTAGAGAGCCAAGTCCTATACAAGAAGAGGCAATTCCACTTATTTTAGATGGTAACGACTTGATTGGTCAAGCACACACTGGTACTGGTAAGACAGCAGCATTTGCACTGCCAATTTTAGAGAATATGAAACTAAATGGTGAAGTAGAAGCACTTATAATTGCACCTACAAGAGAGCTAGCTATGCAAGTTAGTGATGAAGTATATAGATTTGGTAAAGAGCTAGGTATAAGAAGTGCAACTGTTTATGGTGGAACAGCTTATGGTAGACAGATAGAGCAGATCAAAAGAGCTTCAGTGGTAGTAGCAACACCTGGTAGATTAATAGATCTATTAGATAGTAAGAGAATAACTTTAAATCCATCTGTAGTTATACTTGATGAAGCTGATGAGATGTTAGATATGGGCTTCTTGGATGATATTAAAAAGATTTTTAAGCACTTAAAAGGCGAGCAACAAAGGTTACTTTTTTCGGCAACTATGAGTAAAGAGATTAGAGCATTAGCTCAGAAAATTCTAAAAGATCCAAAAAGTATCTCTATAACAAAAAGTGAAGTTACAAACTCTAATATTGAGCAAGAGTATTATGTAGTAGAAGAGCGTGAAAAAGATGATGCACTAATTCGTTTAATGGACTACTATAATCCAGTAAAGAGCATTATATTTTGTCGTATGAGAAGAGAGGTAGATAGATTAAGTACTTATTTAAACTCTCAAGGTTTTGTATGTGGTGGATTGCATGGAGATATGAGCCAAAGAGAGCGTGAGATGACAATTAAAGATTTTAAAAAGGGTGGATTGAATATTTTAATTGCAACAGATGTAGCAGCTAGAGGATTAGATGTTAATGATGTTAGCCATGTATTTAACTATCATATTCCTTTTGATTCTCAAAGTTATGTTCATAGAATTGGTAGAACAGGTCGTGCAGGAAAAGATGGTATAGCAATTTCAATTGTAACACCAAGTGAATTTAGAGCCCTTCAGAAGATTCAGAAAAATGTTGGTAGTCAAATTATTAGTAAAGTTATACCAAAAATTAGTGATATAGAAGCTATAAAAAGTGGTGAAACAATGCAAAGAGTTGTAGATGTAGAGGTTACTGATATGGGTATTGAGTTAGTAGAGAGTCTTAAAGAGGCTTATGATCTATCTATAATAGCATTTAAACTTGCAACTATAATTAGTAACGAAAGTAGTGTTAAAGGTAAAGATAATATTGGTAAGAGTTTAGATGAGATTAAAAATCTTCTTAAAAATAGTAAAGATGATAGAGGTGGCAGAAACTCTAGAAGAAGAGGTGGTGGTAGAAGAGGTAACTCTAACTCTAGAGGTAGAAGAGATGGAAGCCGTGGTGGAAACAGAGGTGGAAACAGAAGAGGAGATAGTGGAAGAAGATAGAGTTACAAGATTTAAATCTTATAACTCTATAGATTAAAATTTTCCTAATCTTTCAAATAATAGTTATTTACTATAGTAGTAAATAACTAAACTTAGATAAAAACTCTCAATAACAATTTATATAATATCT
>CAMZLH010000034.1 GCA_947311565.1 uncultured Nitratifractor sp. | reverse complement strand
GCTTCAAGTGGATAATCATATTTTACTGTTCTTTGTGGCTCACCTGTTATGATAAACTCTGTCATGAGATGTTTTTTTATAAACTCTATAGCTGTATCTACTTGTTTAAAAAGATTTGTATTTATATCTATGTTATCGATAATTGTTATAGGGTCTTTAAATCTACCTATCTGAAATGCCGTTATTGCAGAGTTGTTAGATGTAAAGAGTAAATATGCTCCAAATGTTAGTTTATCATCTTTTATAAGTTCATATTTTTTGAGTATAGTTAAAGGGTCATCACTAAACTTTTTATCTAAGTTCTTTTCTACTTTTTGAATAAAATATTCTATATTTTCCTGCGATATATCGCTAAAATCATGTCTATCATCTACATAATAATCCCAACTTGAATTGATAGTTTGTAAATGCATATTGGCAATCTCATCAAGATCCATAAGATGATTTGAGTTTTGCACTCTTTTATAGTATCTGTTTTTGTAGGCTATGGGTTTTATGGGATACTCTTTTACATCTACAACTGCAACAGTTTTATTTTCTATCACAATCTTTTCTATATCTACTAAAATCTGAGGTTGTGTATTTACTTTGATTTGATTTATCCAATCTTTGAGTGTCTCTTTGCCTATTTGAACTTCATTGATACTACCATCATCGCTAACACCAATAAAAATCTTACCACCACTTGCATTGGCAAAAGCCACAACAGACTCTATAACCTCTTTTTGAAATGAAGTTTTAAACTCTACTGTTTGGTTTTCGCCTTTTGAGATAAATGATAAGATTTTATTCATGATAATAAGCCTCTAAGTAGCTTCTAGTACTGCAATCTAACTTGAAAATACCAATATTTTTTAAAGAAGTTAAATCTTTTTTTATCGCAAAGATATTAATCTTTACTATTTTAGGCAATGTTATGTAATATATTTTAGTTAAAATAGTAATTGCTTTCAAAAAAAATCCTTCTTTTTAGTTGATTTCTCTATAGATATTTATAATTCATATGTATATTATACTACAAAAATATCTATCATCACTATTTTATGTCAAATTGAGAAGAGATAATTACTACAAATGATATTAAAGACCAATTATTGGGAATTTATTTTATACTTTTATTTGTAAAACATTTTTAAATTTTTAGTTGTATCATATTAGCATACTAACTTAAAGCAAAAGTATGTAGTTTAATAGCTAATTTAAGAGTAGTTCTAAATAATATTCAAGAGAGTAGAAATATAAGAAGCTAAACCCATACATTAATCGATAGTTATTACCTATCTACAAAATAGAGTTTGTAGAGAAATTACAATCTATACTTACAGGTTTATTAAACTTCTTTAACTATTTATCTTTATTACATCTAGCATCTTGTATTGTATCGTCATATTTAGATGTACTCTTTATATCTACCTCTTTATTGTATCCTAGTGAAACACTTGGCTCATTTTGCAAAAAGTCCCAGCCACCCATTACAGATCCACTTTTAAAGTTATATCCTGCGCTTACATCTATACCTAACTTATTATCCTCTGCTGCCCATGGATAAAAACTTACTCCTGCCCCTAATACAGGCTTTTTATCTTCGCTTGTAGATAGAACTTTTAGTGTTGCACCAGCATTTTCTAAAGAGAAATTAGAACCAAATTTGTATGTAATACCACCATTAACAGCTGGAGTAGCCATTAATATTGTACTAATTGTCAATATTGAGAAAACTATTTTTTTCATTATATATCCTTTTCATAATATCTAATATTATACAATATTAAAATTAATACTCAAAGTAATTCTCTTATTTAATCTAGAAATATTCAAAAAATGCTAAAGTTCTGCTCCATATTTTAGTTTTTGTACTGCTTTAGTAATATTATCTTCTCTCATAAAGTGTTCGCCTACTAAAAATGCATCTGCTCCTGCTTTGCTTAACTCTTTTACAACTTCGTGATCTGTAATGCCACTCTCTGCAACTATTATTTTAGAGTTTGGTATTAGTGGTATAAGTTTATGGCTTAACTCCATATCTATCTTGAATGTCTCTAAGTTTCTATGGTTTATACCTATTATATGAGCACCTGCGAATATTGCTTTAACTAAATCTCTCTTATCGTGTATCTCTACTAAAACTTCTAAACCCAAATGATGAGCATACTCAATAAGCTCTTTTAACTCTTTTCTACTTAATGCTTTAGCAATCAATAAAATATAGTCTGCTCCAAATACTAGAGCTTCTAAAATTTGATACTTATCTATTATAAAATCTTTTCTAAGTAGTGGTATAGATACATATCGTCTAACCATTCCTAGATACTCTTTATCACCTTTAAACCAGTGCGGCTCTGTAAGTATAGATAGAGCATCTGCTCCACCATCTTGATACTCCACTGCTATCTTCATTGGGTCAAAATCTTCTCTTATAATACCCTTAGATGGACTTGCTTTTTTAATTTCGGCAATAATTCTGTATGGATTTTCTTCTGTAGATTTAAGTGCACTTATTACATCTCGTGGAATAAATGGATTAAACGATAATGAACGCCCCAACCACTCTGCTGGAAAATCTATTTTTCTTTTCTTTAAATCTGATTTTGTCTTTTTAATTATTTCGTCTAAAATATCTGCCACTACTTATCCTTTTTAACTTTACATTTTTTTATTATCTTAATATGTTGTTTAATATCTGGTTCTAAATTTTTACTCTTTATTTTAACTATCTTATCTACTACTTTTTTCGCCCTATTGCAATCTTTTAATTTATAGTAGCCCCAAGCTAGTGAGTCTAAGTAGTATATATTTTTAGGCTCTACACTAACAGCCTTTTTTACTAAAGTAATACCTTTTTTAATATTTTTATTATGATCTATTAAAATGTATCCATAGTAGTTGTAATATGTAGGCGAAGAGACACCTTTTTTGATAGATCTATCAAAAAGCTCACTTACTCTGATAATTACTCTACTATCGATTGCTTTATATTTACTAGCAATCTCATAGGTCAATATAGCCTTTTCAGTTAGCCACCTTGCATCTTTACTACTTTCGTATAATCTATATAGCACCATATATGCTCTTACAAATTTTTGCTTAGATAGTAAAAGTTCATAAAGTAGTTTATCATCATATCTACTCTTATTTAATATCTTAATTATAGAGTCGTAATCTTTACTAAAAAGATAGAGACTTATTAGCTGCTTAATATATCTTCTATCGTGTGTAATTTTTAAAAGCTTCTTAAATGTAAATATTGCCTTTTTTGTATCTTTTTTATAATCTATTAAGCCAACATAGACTAAATAGGCATCTTTAGGCATCTTTTTAGACTTTATTGCTCTCCATAAAATATCTGTTGCCTCTTTTGTCTTTCCTTGAACAGACAAAATTGAGAGTATCCCTTTAAGTGCTTCCCAGCTCTTCTCTTTTTTATATAACTTTTTATATATATTTAAAGATTTATTTTGTTTACCATTAATACTATAAAGATATGCCAACTCATACATAGATTCGGCATCATCATTTTTTAAGCTCTCTACTACCTCTAATACACCATCGGTATTACCCTCTTTAGAGTACAAAGATGCTAAAAGTTCATACAACTCTTTACTCTTTTTTTTACCTAAAGAGGACTTTAGCTCTTTTATAACCTCTTTTATATCTTTATAGCTAAGAGCAGAGTAAAAATACTCGATTAAATATTTTTGGTTATTTGTAACTTCAAATAACTCTTTCCAAATTAACGATGCTTCTCTATTTTTATTATGTTCTATATAATATATCGCTCTAATTATCTGCTCATCTTCGCTTACTACTTTTGCATTAATAGATGTAGCAGTAAATAGTAAAAGTAATAAAATATTAATTATCTTCATCTAAAACTACTCCTGGGCACTCTTTTATTAGCTCTTTAGTATCACTTTTATAAACTCCCCAAAATGGAAAAGTTCTACACTGTTTTGGTCTAACATCATATATTTTACAAACTCTATTTTCAGTATCGAAAAAGATACAGCTATATCCTAACTCCTTAACCTTAAACTCTTTTAAAGAGTATCTGTTTTTTGCACGAATCAAGTACTCTTTTGCAAAACTCTCTATAGATATATTAAGATACGATGCAATCGCCTCTATTTCGGGGTAATTTACCCATATATAGCCACTCTCACCAATACAACATGCACCACCACAACTAGCACAAGCACTGCTGTTAAAACTAAAATTAAAACCTTCAACTCTCTTCAAATTCTGCCTTTATAGAGTATGTATTTGCTATATTAAAAGCCTCTTTTGCCTCTGATGTATAGTTATTATTACTATCAAAAACGATTAAAGGTGGTAAAACTTTACACCTAGCACTAGAAGACTTTCTAGCTGCAATCATAACAATTTTTGCCTCTTTATTAGCTTTTGGGTGAACAAATTTAATAAACTCTACTCTTAAATTTGCTCTTTTTAACCCACTTATTACACTCTCTAGCTGCCATGCATCGTAACAAAATATAAAATATCCTCGTGCTTTTAGCAACTTAGATGTTTTGTTAATTAGTAGTTCTAGTGGTAAGTGCTTCTCGTATCTTGCTATATTTTTTGATATATTAGGACTTTCATGTCTATCTACCTTATAAAATGGTGGGTTAGATACTATATAATCAAATTGTATCTGTGGCGTGTAACTTTGAAAATCGCTATGTGTTAAATTAATATCTAAACGATTAATCTCAAAATTCTTCTTTGCAAAAGAGTACATCTTCTTTTGCTTCTCTACTGCATATGTTTTAACTTTAAAATTTTTAGTAACTAAAGATGCTAAAACACCAACACCAGTACCAATATCTAAGATATTACCCTTTAACTTAAACTCTTTAATAAACTGATATAAAAAGATAGTATCACTATTATAACAGTACCCACTAGGTGATTGATATAAAAATATTTGCATATTCTCACTTTTTTAGAGAAATTGTACCAATTTTTTGCTACAATCGCGATATGAAGAGAGAAAAAAGTATATTAAATCCATCATCAACAGACTTTTGTACACTAGATTATGATTGTGCATACCTAAAGGGTAATAGTGTAAGAATGCACTATAGGTATATACCTAACTCTAATAGGTATTTTAATAGTGCAGTAATAGAGCGTGGCTGGAGGCGATTTGGAAACTACTACTTCTACCCAATTTGTAAAGATTGTAATGAGTGTAAAAGTTTAAGAGTAGATGTAAAAAACTTTAAGCCATCTAAGTCTCAAAGAAAAGCTATAAACAGAAACAAAGATACCAAAATTGTTGTTCAAAAGCCAACTGTAACAAGTGAACATATTAAACTATACAACAAATATCACGAGTGGAAAGCTGCAAAAGATGGCTGGAAATCAAAAGATATATCACCATCAGAGTATTATGAAAATTTTGCAGAGGGTGCTTTTGATTTTGGCAAAGAGGCTCTCTACTATATTGGTGATAAGCTAGTGGGTGTTGACCTACTAGATATTACAGAAGATGGCATAAGCTCTATATATTTCTACTACGATCCCGATTATACAAGGCTTTCATTAGGTGTTTACTCTCTAATAAAACAGATAGATTTTGCCAATTTATTAGGTAAAGAATGGATATATTTAGGCTACTGGGTAGATGGATGTAAATCATTTGAATACAAAACAAACTTTAAGCCTCTAGATATTTTAGATGGCTTTCCACATATAGATAACTCTCCTATATGGAGAGAATTTAAAGGAGATATATGAAAATAGGAATTATAGGCTTAGGCTTAATGGGTGGTTCATTTGCCTTAGCTATAAAAAAAAGTTTCAAAAAAAGAGATGAAAAACTAGAAATTATAGGTATTGACCACAACGACCAACACTCTTTAGAAGCACTCAGTTTAAAAATAGTAGATAAAATAACAGATGATATAAACGATCTACTAGATCTAGATTTAATAGTATTAACAATACCTGTAAATGCTATATTAAATATAATGCCATCACTAAAAGATGCATCAAAAAATACAACTATTATAGATTTTGGTAGTACAAAAGAGAAGATAGTAGAGTCTATTCCTAAAGAGATAAGAGAGAACTTCGTAGCATCGCACCCAATGGCTGGAACAGAAAACTCTGGTCCAAGTGCAGCAGATAGAAAACTATATAGGGGTAAAGTTGTAGTTATTTGTAATAGCGAAGATAATAATCCAAAACATCTTAAATTTACAAAAAATATCTTTAGAGAGATAGGTATGAAAATATTCTATATGAATGCAAAAGAGCACGATAGACATGCAGCTTTTATATCACATATGCCACATGCGGTTAGTTATGCTTTAGCAAACTCTGTAATGAGACAAGAGAACCCAAAAGCCATACTAGCTCTAGCAGGTGGAGGATTTAGAGGTATGAGCAGAATTGCAAAAAGTACACCTGCTATGTGGATAGATATATTTAAACAAAATAAACAAAACCTACTAGATGCAACAAAGTGCCTTAAGTCAGAAATAACAACATTCGAAAAACTAATAGAAGATGAAAATTGGCAAGAGACAACAGATTGGATACTAAATGCAAATGAGCTACATAAAATTTTATAATTAATTAGTTAGGCAGTGGACGAAGTGACAATACTTCATGTACTACCAAACTCTCTTTACGATAGTCTATTACCTAAATAGAGATAGCTACTGCTAATTCAAATACTATTTTTTACACTTTTTATTAATTTATCTAGTTCACTATTATCTATAACAATATCTTCATTTCCATTTGTAACTTCATATAGTTTTTCAACCATACTCTCTATCTTTTTATTTGTAGTTATATGTGGATATAAAATCCTTAATGACTCTTCATAATCTCGCTTGCTTTTCTCTTTTTTAAATAATATAAGTTTAACTATTTTTCTTCCAAAAATAGTGACTAAAACCCCTGCTAAAACTCCTAAACTTAGTGCTATAATCAAATTAATAAAAGAGTAGCTATCTTTAGTATATAATTTTTTATAATAATCTTTATCAAATAGAAGCATCTGTGCTTTTAAATACTCTTTACTAGATGACCTCTTAGAGCTATTTTTATCACTATAAGCATCTACTATACTCTCTGTTACTTTATCTATATTATGATTTACAGGCACCTTATCTTCTGATAAGTAAGTAGATATATTTTTTGTTTTATTAACTTTAATATGATACTCTTTCGTACCTAGAGTAATAACTTTCTTACTTTGAGGATCATATACTTTTACTTTAAAAGATGGAATTACAAAATCTTTATCTGATATAAATATATACTTCTTCATGTAGCTACTTATTAATTTTCCATTCTCTAGCTTATGCTCAACTTTAGCATCCTCTTCGTACATAATTAATCCAGTAACTTTAGATTTAATTAACTCAAATCCATCTAGATTTCCATATCCATGTAGTACCACTACAAAATTAAAGGGCTTATCGCTTTTAGCCTCTTTAGAATCTACTATCTCCTTAATGATAAACCTACCAACTAATTCACTTCCTGCTGGTTTAGCACTCACTTTTATATTCAAACTATTACTTTTTATAACTCTACTCTGCGTATCACCACCAAAAAAATCAAATGGTGTTTGTGCTTCTGGTTCATTATCCATAGAGATAGAAGCAGTTGCTGGAGTAATTTTATAATCTCCTGCACTTTTTGGGGTTAAAAGGTACTCTATAACTCTAGTAATACTGCTACTGCTCTCTGTAGTTTTTCCATCTCCTAAAGGAATAGAGTTAAAACCAGTAAATAGTGGTGGAGTATAATCTATATTCCCACCACTTAGCTCAATAGGCTCTTTAAGAACGACCTTAACTATAAATGATTCCCCCTCCACTACTTCACTCTTACTACTACTTATCTTAAATTGATAGCTCTCTATTTTTTTATCATCAATATCTACGCTCTTTTGCTCTCTCTTTTGCTCTACCTTCTCCTCTACTGTAGTTTTACTAACTATAGGCTTTTTAACTACTTTTTTATCTTTTGCTACTATCTCTTTCTTAATTTTACTACTCTCATTACTATTTT
>CAMZLH010000033.1 GCA_947311565.1 uncultured Nitratifractor sp. | reverse complement strand
TTTTTCTTTCTTGAACTTGCACCTACGACATGATAACCTATTTTTCCATTATCATCTTCATACACACTATGTCTAGCAGATACCCATTTGCCACCTTCGGTTTCAGAAGCAGAGGTCTCTACTATTCCAGTTTGTCCCATTATTACATTCACTTTAGTTACTTCACCAGCTTTAATTTCGAATGGAGTCTCTTTCTTAAAGGCATTGTAGCTACATTTGAGTCTATATTTTCCTACGGGCAGTTGCGTTGTTCCTGCATTTTTCTTTCTTGGTCTGATTGACCATCTATCACTCTCATCACTATTGTATGCACGACAACTTGCCTCAATCCACTTGCCACCCTCTGTTTCTGATGCTATCACTTCTATATTGTGGTCAAGCTTTTTTACCTTTGGCTTTGGCTTCTCTACTTTTTTTGTAATAGTTTTTATAGCCTTATTTAACGCTGAAGCATTCTTAGCAGAAAAATACTCGCCACCTGTTGCATCTGCAATACACTGTAGCTGTTTATCTGTTGATTTATCTACATTAAACCCAACAACATGAGCTACAAATTTAATACCCTCTGCCTTCAACTGCTTTGCTGTACCACATGGGTCGGCATCGCAACTCTCTTTGCCATCACTTATTAAGATAATAGTTGTCTCATCTTCATTGCCTCTTAATTTATCTGCAACCTGTCGCAACGATTTAGCAATAGGTGTTTTACCCTTTGGCATAATCTTAGAGACTTTGCTAATCATATTAGATTTATTAACCTTGCCAATAGGAATAACGGTCTCTATATCGCTACAATCACCCTTTTTTCTATGCCCATAAACAGTTAAACCCAACTCTATATTCTCATTCCAACCCTTAACAACATCTTTGAGAGCATCTCTAGCAATGCTAATCTTAGCTTTACCATCAATCTGCCCCCACATGCTACCACTTGCATCAAATATAATCATTGCCTTGTTGGAAGCACTAAGTTGCGATACAAGCACCATAAAAACTAAAAAAATCCCATAAAAAAATCGTTTCATAGTTATTCCTTTAAAGTAATTACTTAATAGTACAATTATTTTAAAGGAATAACAAGGGGTATACTCTTAATAATGATAATAAAATTTAATTTAATACTCTTTTTTGCTTTTTAATAAAATCACTAATTATCATTTAAGAGTAAAAGTATTATAATTGCTAAGCTACATAACTTACAAGAGATAATCTCCAAAAATTAAGAGGATACATGAGCGATATAAAAAATAAAAATCATAATAATACAAGAAAAAGAGCAAACAAGAATCATCAAAGAACTCATATACCTGTAGAGGGGTATAAGCTAGAGGATTTACAAGAGGAACCACTAGTTAAATTAGTAGAGATTGCTACTGAACTTAGTGTTGATAATCCTAATGAGTTTAAAAGAAAAGATTTAATATTTGAAATTTTAAAATCACAAGTCTCTCAAGGTGGGTATATTCTATATACTGGTATTTTAGAGATAATGCAAGATGGGTATGGTTTTTTACGATCTATAGATGGTAACTTTGCTAACTCTAGTAGTGATACCTATGTAAGTTCTACTCAGATTAAGAGATTTGCATTAAGAAATGGAGATGTAATAACAGGTCAGGTTAGACAGCCTAAAGATCAAGAGAAATATTATGCTTTATTAAAGATAGAAGCTATTAACTATAAACCAGTTGAAGAGGCGAAGAAGAGACCTCTATTTGACAACTTAACTCCTTTATATCCACAAGACCAACTTAAATTAGAGTACTCGCCAGAGAGATTAACAGGTCGTGTTATAGACCTTTTCTCTCCTGTTGGTAAGGGTCAAAGATCTTTAGTGGTTGCACCTCCTAGAACTGGTAAAACAGAACTTTTAAAAGAGATTGCACATGGTATTAGTAGAAATAACCCAGATGTTACTCTGATGGTTTTATTAGTAGATGAGAGACCAGAAGAGGTTACAGATATGCAACGCTCTGTAAATGGAGAAGTTTATGCTTCTACATTTGATCTACCTGCACATAACCATGTAAGAACAGCTGAAATGGTTATAGAAAGAGCCAAAAGAAGGGTAGAGTTGGGGCAAGATGTTGTTATTTTACTAGACTCTATAACTAGACTTGCTCGTGCATATAATACTGTTACACCTAGCTCTGGAAAGGTGCTTAGTGGTGGTGTTGATGCTAATGCACTTCATAAGCCAAAAAGATTCTTTGGAGCTGCTAGAAATATCGAGTTTGGCGGTAGTTTAACTATTATTGCTACGGCACTAATTGATACTGGTTCTAAAATGGATGAAGTTATTTTTGAAGAGTTTAAAGGTACTGGTAACTCAGAAATTGTACTTAGCCGTGGGGTATCAGAGAAGAGAATATATCCTGCTATGGATGTTACAAAATCTGGTACAAGAAAAGAGGAGCTTCTTTTAGATACTGAGACAATTCAAAAGATATGGGCAATAAGAAATGCTATGCAAGGTATGGAAGAGGTTGAAGGACTTAAGTTCTTATTTAAAAAGATGCTAGGGACAAAGAGTAATGAAGAGTTCTTAGCAATAATGAATAATGGTGCTTAATGAGAGTTGGAGTTTTTGACTCTGGCGCTGGTGGATTAACAGTTGCTAAATCTTTAATAGAGAATCCACTTTTTGATGAAATTATATACTATGGAGATACCGCAAGAGTACCATATGGTACTAAAGATTCAAATACAATTATACGCTACTCACTTGAAGCTATAGAGTTTTTTAATAATTTTGATATAGATCTATTAATAACAGCATGCAATACTGTTAGTGCATATGCACTAACTACTATGCGTCAAAAGGCTACATATCCAGTTTATGGAGTAATAGAACCAGGAATATGGGCTTTAAATAGTAAAATTAATAGTTTAGATAGATCTATTTTAATTATTGCAACAAGAGCTACAATTAACTCTAAAAGATATCAACTAGAGCTATCTCAACTAGGTTATAAAAATATAGAGTCTATACAAACAGGTATGTTAGTACCAATTGTAGAGGAGGGTATATTAGAGGGTAGGGTGTTAGATGAGATGCTAGATTACTACTTTAAAGATATAAATAAGATTCCTGATGCTATAATTTTAGGTTGTACACATTTTCCATTAATAGAAGATACTATATCTAAGTATTTTAATAACCAACCAATTTTAATACACTCTGGCGAGGCAATTGTAGATTTTTTAATAAATAAAGGGTATCACAAATTAAATTCTAAGCCAAGCATAAAGATATTTGCATCTGATAATGTTGTAGCTTTAAGAGAGATTGCCTCTTATTGGTTAAACTATATATAGCTTTAATCTATAGTTAAACTTTAGACTATTTAGAATCTTTAATTTATAGACTTTTGTGTAACTCTAAAATATACTCTGGTGTTAAAGTTCTAACTTATTTAATGTTAAATAAAAAAGTATATTCTAAATATATTATTATGTAGGAAGTTTAATATTGTATACCTATTTAGCAGATGTTAATTTTAAATAATTACATTTATTCTTATTGTCTTTTAATATTAATTAAGATTAAAATATAGTTTATATGTTATAATATTAAAATAAGATCAACTATTAGTAATTTATTTCTGGAATTTATTGAGTAATTATAATAGTTAATTGTATGGGTAGAGTTTTTAATAGTTTACTTATATAATAATTTTTTATGGAGGTTTTATTATGATTGCTAAAAAAATTGCACTTTTTTCTCTTTTAATTTCTTTTGCATATAGTGGAGGAACAGTTAAATCTTTAAATGATAAAGATATCTTTTCTAAATCAGATGATAATGTTAGTTTAAAATCTAGTGACAGAGATGGATATATGCCCAATATTGTCTTAACAGATTTAGAAAAGAGTGGTATATATGGTGGATTAGGATTATCTAGTTCATTTTTAAAGGCTCAAGGTGAAGAGTTAGATGCAACACATAATATGGCTAATATTGCTGTTGTTACAGGATACAATATAAATCAATTTTTAGCTGCAGAGGGTAGAGCATTAATATCTTTAGATAACTCTAAATCTATAGATTATAAAACACTATCTCTATTTTTAAAACCTAAATATAGTATAGAGACTGGATTAGATATTTATTCATTAATTGGCATAGGAAAAGTTAGTGCTAATAGTATAGCTGGAGATGATACTAAAGTATCAAAGACATCTATGCAGTTTGGTGTAGGTGCAGATTATAAACTTGAAAATAACTTTAAATTATTTGCAGATTATACATATTTAGGGGAGCAAAGTGGTTCTATATATAAAACAAAATCAGCAAAAGTTAAATCTGGCGCGTTAACAGCTGGTATTACATATGATTTTTAAGAGATAAGATTAATATTTATATAATTAACTATTAATTAGAGCTCATTTAAAGTATACTTGATTGACATAGACTAAACTTTTTTGATATAATATATTTAGATAATAAGTGCACAATTATATGTAAAAGTAACTAAGTGATATCATTTTATTGACTATATATAGAGAGTTGCATATATTTTAAAGGAGATAAAAAGTGTCTAAAAGTTTATATGAAACATTGGGTGTTAAGGAGAGTGCATCTGCAGATGAGATAAAAAAAGCTTATAGAAAATTAGCAAGAAAGTACCATCCTGATATAAATAAAACACCAGAAGCACAAGATAAATTTAAAGAGATAAATGCTGCATATGAAGTTTTAAGTGATAAAGATAAAAAGTCTAAATATGATCAATTTGGAGACCAGATGTTTGGTGGGCAAAATTTTCACGATTTTGCTCAAGGACATGGTGGTGAGGTTGATTTAGATGAAATATTGAGATCTATGTTTGGTGGTGGTTTTTCGCAAGGTGGATTTAGTGGTAGCTTTTCACAAGGTGGATTTGGTGGAGGTTTTGGCTCTCAAAGAGATAGAACAAATTTAGATAAAAAAATTGCTATTACAGTACCATTTGTAACTTCTATATTAGGTGGAAAACACAATATTGCTCTAGATAATGGAGATAGCTTCGATATTAAGATTCCTGCAGGTATTAAGAGTAGTAAAACACTTAGAGTAAGAGGCAAGGGTGAGAGTATGCACGGTCAAAGGGGTGACCTTTTGATTGCTGTTAATGTTGCGCCATCTCCTGAGTATGAAAGAAGAGGGGATAATCTATATAAAACTATAGAAGTACCATTAAAGTTTGCACTATTTGGTGGAAAAATAGAGATAAATACACCAGAGAAAATGGTAGTACTAAAAGTTCCTAAAAATACAAAAAATGGTCAAAAGTTTAGATTAAAAGATAAAGGATTTCCTCTAGATAGTGGTTATGGTAAAGGTGATTTATATTTAATTGCAGATATTAAACTACCAAATATAGAGGAGTTAGATGACTCTTTAAAAGAGGCTTTAGAGAAACTTCCAGAGTAAGGAGATATTTATGCATGGATATGATGAACCAGTCTATTTAATAAGTGTTGTATCTACAATGCTTAATATACATCCACAAACACTTAGACAGTACGAAAGAGATGGGCTTATTAAGCCATCTCGTACTAGCGGAAGAATGAGATTATATTCACAAAGAGATATTGATAAAATGAAAGTAATATTAAGGCTAACTAGAGATCTAGGTGTAAATATTGCAGGAATAGATATTATTTTACGGCTTAAAGAGCAGATGGATAGTATGGAGATTGATATTGATAGATTAAGAGATGAGTTAAACTCTATTAATACAATGGGTTCAGTTAGTAAAAATAAAGCAATAGTTACAAAAAGCAGATATGAGCTTGTAATTTTTAAAGAGAGTAAGTAAACTAATTTATAAGGTTGTTTTGTGAATATATATTTACTTTTAAGTATTGCACTAGGTGGAGTCTTCGGTGCATTAGGTAGATTTTTTATATCTACTTATATCAATAAACTATTAGGTAACTATTTTGCATATGGTACATTAGGTGTTAATATTTTAGGTAGTTTAGTAATAGGATTTCTCTTTTTATATTTTGAGCAAGTAGTATCTCCTAATTTAAAAGCAATGTTAATGACAGGAGTGTTAGGAGCCTTAACTACATTTTCTACATTTTCTCTAGAAACATTGCTAATGGCTAGTGAAGGAGAATACACTAAAGCCTTTATAAATGTTTTTTTAAATCTATCGCTCTCATTAGGTGCAACTTTTTTAGGTTTCTATATTTTTAAAAGAGTATATGGTATTTAGTAGTAGTGTTAAAATGAACTATTAAATTAGAGACCATCTAAAACACTCCTTATTCTACAATACACTTTTTACATAACTCTAAAATTAGTTGTAGATAATTTTTAATTAAATATTCTTTTGACTTATATAGGGCTAAGACCTCTAGTCTATTTAGTAATATCTAATGGTTATTCTAAAATATCTTTAAAATATAAGAGTTATGCTAAATATATGGCATAAAGCTCATATTGTAATACTTCATCTTGAGAGGAGTATCTATATTGAATTTATTAGATTGTCATGTCAAGTAAGATAATAGAGAAGAGGGTTATAACAGAGGATGCTATACCCTCTGTTATAACTCTTTTTTGAAACAATTTTTTCTATTAATGCTTTTAGCTTTTATATATTACTTATCTACTACTTAACTAATAGAGTTATATATAATTTTTACTAAGCTATTATCCCCTTAACACTCCATCTGCCTCCATCTCTTTTGATTTTAGCTTTTTGCATTAGGTAGATTCCTGCATAGATTGTTGCACCTATAATATATGGTATATATTCGCTTCCAAGTCCTGTCCATTTTGCTACCATATTTGGTAGGAACATTAGTGGAACTATTGCTAAAAAGAGTACTCTCTCTAATATATTGATTTTTGTTAGGAAATAACCTTGTGTTGCACTTGAGAAAGCAAACATTCCCATAACTGCTGTAATAAATATTAGTGCAATTTCTGCTGGATTTGTAATCCATATCCAACCTGCAGGGTTATTTGGGTCTGCAGCATCTACACCAGATATTAAAAGTAGCTTTGTATTAAAGAAGAACATAAATGGTAAAATTGCTGTTCTAATATCGTATGCAAAGCCTTGTAGACCAGTTTTTATTGGGTCTGATTTTGCTATTCCAGCTGCTGCGTAAGCTGCCATTCCAACTGGCGGGGTGTCATCGGCTAATATTCCAAAATAGAATACAAATAGATGTGCCGCAATTGCTGGAATCAAGAAGCCTAAATCTCCGGCCAAGCTCATAATTACTGGTGCAGTTAGAGATGCCATAACAATATAGTTTGCAGTTGTTGGTAGTCCCATTCCTAAAATAAGTGATGTAACTGCTGTAAGAACTAGAACTAAAATAATATTTCCATTTGCTAATGATTCTATAACCTCTGCTAGTATTAGCCCTACACCTGTTAGTGTAACTGAACCAACAACAATACCCGCAAGACCTGTTGCAACTGCTATTGGAACCATATTTTTTGCACCTGTTATCATACCGTGCCAAATATCAATAAAGCCTTTTAGCCAAACATCTTTACTTAAAGGCTCTTTATTTAACATAGCTCCAAATGGATGTTGAATAACCATAATTAATAGCATAAACATAATTGCATTAAATGCTGCCATTTGTGGTGACTGACGAAGTATAATAAGAGTGTACATAAGGAAGAATATTGGAATAATATAGTGTAGTCCAGCCTTAAATATAGCCCATGCTCTTGGTAGTTTATCTGGGTCTTCACCTTTAATACCAAGCTTTTTTGCCTCTAGATGAACAATATAAAATAGTGCAAAGTAGCTTACAAAAGCAGGAATTGCAGCTGTTATTACAACATCTGTATAGCTAAGACCTAAGAACTCTGCTATAATAAATGCAGCTGCACCCATAATTGGTGGCATTAGTTGACCATTTGTAGATGCTGCTACCTCTACTGATGCTGCTTTATGTGCTGGAAATCCAAGTTTTTTCATTAATGGTATTGTAAATGTACCTGTTGTAACTGTATTTGCAATAGAAGATCCAGAAATTATTCCCATCATTCCAGATGCAGCTACAGATGCTTTTGCAGGTCCACCATCATATTTACCAAGCAGTGCATAAGCTAAGTTAATAAAGTATGCTCCAGCACCTGCGCGCTCTAAAAGTGCACCAAATAGAACAAATAAGAATACATAGCTTGCACTAACTCCAAGTGGTACACCAAATATACCCTCTGTTGTTAGATACATTTGTCCAATAATCTTATTAACACTTGCACCTTTATGGGCGATCAAGTCTGGCATTAGTTGACCCCAGTAATCGTAAGATAAAAATACTAAAGCAATAATACCTAGAGCTAAGCCTAAAACTCTTCTAGAAGCTTCAATAATTAATATTATACTTATAATACCCATAATAACATCTAGTTGAGACCAAGCACCACTTCGCGCATTTAGTGCGTCGTAGTTGAAAAATATATATAGAGCCCCAAGTGCGGCTGTAATTCCTAGTACAAAGTCCCACCAACATATTGTTGATGAGAGCTTTTTAGTTTTAAACATAGGATACATTAGGTAGCCTAAAAGTAGAGCAAATGCTAAGTGAGTTGCACGAACAAATACACTATTTACGGGCACAATAACAACATAGATTTGATATAGTGACCACATTAATGCGATTATAGCCACAGTCCAATCTTGCCAACCTCTTTGTTTAAATGTTCTTTGACCCTCTAACTTCTCTATAAGCTCTTCATCGCTATGTAGTTCATCTTCTGTAATTGTAGTTTTTGGATTATCTTGCATAACTTCTCCTTGTATATTTAGAAGAAGTAGTTAATAGTAGTTACAAAGTATAAGTGCTATTAACTACTTTAATATTTACCCTCCAAGAGGAGAGCAATTTTATGGTAGCTTATTTTAAAATACCAGCCTCTTTAAATGCTTTTACTGCACCTGGATGTTGATCTATAGATAGACCATCAAGTAGAGACTCTTTTGTAATTGTCTTATATGCTGGGTGAAGCTTTTTGAAAGCATCAAAGTTATCTAAAATTGTTTTAGTTAATGCATAAACAACTTTTTCATCAACTTTTGTACTTGTAACTAAAACAGCTTTAACACCAATACTTGGAGTATCATGCTCTACACCTTTGTAGAATGTTCCACTAATAACACCTTTTGCATAGTATGGATACTTTTTAACAAGCTCATCTATTGGCTTGCCATCAATTGCCACTAAGTCGATATCTACAGAGTTAGATGCATCTTTAATATTTGCTGTTGGGTGACCAAATACACCAAAGTAACCATCAATCTTGCTATCTTTTAGCATTGTAGGACCCTCTGTAGATTTTAACTCTTCAGCTTTTTTAAGATCCTCTTTTTTAAGACCAAATGCATTCATAACGATTTCGTCTGTCATTCTTGTACCAGAACCTGCAACATCAATATTGATTCTTTTGCCTTTTAAATCAGCTATTGATTTAATTCCTGCATCTTTTCTAACAACTAAAGCAAGAAGCTCTGGATAGATTGCCATTACACTTCTAAGCTCTTTAATTGATTTATCTTTAAATTTACCTTCACCATTAAATGCTTGATAAACTGTATCAGATTGAGCAATACCAAAATCTAACTCACCAGCCTTAATAGTATTTACATTATAAACAGAACCACCAGTAGACTCAACTGAACATCTAATACCTGTCTCTTTCTTTTGCTTATTCATCATACGACAAATAGCACCACCTGTTGGGTAGTAAGTTCCAGTTACTCCACCTGTTCCGATAGTGATAAATTGTGCAGCAAATGCACCTGTACTTAGTAGCATAGTTGCTACAATAGAGCTTTTTAATGTTTTTCCAAGAATATTAGTTTTACTCATGGTCTCTCCTTATTTAATTATTACCCATTCTATTGGGCTTGTAAGTATAATACAATCTTTATTTTAAATGAAACTTAGAATTTGTAATTAGTTTTGCTAAACTAGTAAAATATATATTTTTTTTACACATATTGGATATATTTTTATAATATTAGGTATAATAAACTATGGAAAAAATTGATATATATTTAAGCAATAATAGATTTGTTTTTATAAAAGATATTCTATCTTTTTTTAATCTAAGTTTAACTAATCTATTTCTATTTTTGTTATATATATTTTTAATTATTTTGATTAAATATTTTATTAAAATGGTAAAAAAACCACTAAGGTATTGGCTATTTATAAATAGAAAAAAGGGTTACTATAAATTTCTATTTTATCGTGTAGATAATATATTAGAGCCATTCTCTTACTTAGTATATATTACTCTATTAACTTTTGCTATATTAAATATATTTAATATTGAGAGTGGCAGTACATTTGATATAGTAATTTATGTTATAAAGTTATCTCTTATATTATGGTTTGTATATGAAATTATTAAATTTTTTATATACTCGGCAATTCGAAATAAGATAAAATCTCAAAAGAGTGCAAGAAGAGAACTATTTAGCCTACTTTTAAATATCTCTAAAATTATCATTGCAATTATTGCTGTTGTTTCAATTCTTTCTAAATTTAATGTAGATATAACAGCTCTTATAACATCTTTAGGAATAGGAGGTGTAATTATTGGTTTCTCTGCTAAAGATGTACTTGTAAACTTTTTTGACTCTATAAGGTTAATAAGCGAAGATGCTTTTAGACAAGGTGATTGGATAGAGACAAAAGAGATAGAGGGGCTTGTTACTGAACTTGGACTTACTTCTACACAGATTAGAACTTTTGATAATGCAATGGTTACAGTGCCAAACTCAAAACTAGCAAATGATTATATTAAAAATTGGACAAAAAGATTAGTTGGAAGACGAATTAAGTTTAATATACCTATTAAATATACATCTAATACAGAAGAGATAGATAGGGTTGTAGATAGTATATATAAATTTATGCATACTCACTCTGAGATAGTAAATTTAGAGAAGATCAAGTACTTAAAAAAGCGAAAACTTACGCACGAAGATGGATTATTCAATATAGATGATAAATATGGAGTAAGAAAAACATTAGTTGTGCAATTAGAAGATATGGGTTTATACTCTTTAAATATTCTTATATATGCTTTCTCTATAAGTGTAGATTACGAAGAGTGGCTAAGAGTAAAACAAGATGTAATTAAAAATATTATTAAAATAATAGAAAACTCTAAATTAGAGTTTGCATATCCTACTCAAGAGATAAGGCTACTCAAATAGAGTAGGGTTATCAAAACCTTTTTGTAGTATCTCTTCTGGTTCTAGTTTGTAACAAAAGGCATAGTGGTAGTGTTGCTCTTTTAGTATATTTTTTGCTTCATCTATATTTTCGTACCATGTTGGTCTATCTTCGCTATCTAGCTTTGTTTTTGGTGGCGTTAAAGTAATTCTTTTTACCCATTTGCCATCATGTTTTAGGTAGTTAATAGCTTTTTGAATAATTTTTAAAGTTGTAATAAATAGTAATACTCTATCTGTAGTACCCTTTTGTACTATATTTAGATCTTTATCTACAAAGTATAGTTTAAACTCTTTAGTGTATTTAACTCTATTAATATCATAATCTATATGATTATTTTGACAAAAAGATACAACTCTTCTTAAGTTATCAACGAAAAAAGGTGCTATCTCTACATCTTGATATACATATTTTTCAATTCTAAATGTAGTTTTTAACAGAGAGTCTGATACAATATATCCGTTTACTAAATCTTTTTCTCTTTTAAATTTAGGTGATAGTATCTTTGCATCTTCGATGTTGGTTGTAACATATATATCGTAGTTAGAGTTTAAAATTGTCTCGAAACTCTTTTGCCAATTGTTATCTAATATGGTAAATATAGTAGATTTTCTATAAGATATTTGTTTTAATAAAGAGCACTCTATATCTTCAAAGTAGAAAATTTGAGCCTCTTTTTGTACAATAATATATCTTAAAAACTTAATAGTTGCCTCTTTAATAGAGTCTACTTTAATATATACAATTTCATTATCTTTTATCTCTGGGGTCTTACCCTCATAAACTATAGCATATGCGCCATTTTCTACTGCTTTATTAATATGTTCATTATCCATTGCAAAAAATAGATCTCCTAGATCTACTTTTGAGTAGTAGATAGTAGCAGACTCTATTTTTGTAACCTTTGGTTGGTTTATTATCTCCCCACCAATTATGTTTATTAAGTTTTCGATTGTCATTAAGATACTTTTGTTCCTGATTGTTTTGGTGATTGGGGTCTAAGTAGACTTAGTCCACTATCATCTTTTGCTGCTAAGAGCATGCCTTCACTTAGCATACCCATTAGTTTTGCTGGTTTTAAATTTGCTACTACGCAAGCTTGTGTTCCTACTAAATCGCTTGGGCTATACCACTCTTTTATTCCTGCAATAATTTGTCTAGGTCTCTCTTCGCCTAAATCTACTTGTAGTTTTAAAAGTTTTTTACTCTTAGGAACCTCTTGTGCTTCTATAATCGTTCCAATTTTTAGCTCTGTTTGGAAAAATTGGTCTATTGTTATAATACCTGTTTCTTTGGTTTTTGGTTTTTGGTTTTTGGTTTTTGGTTGCTCTTTTGGCTCATCTTTTTTACTATCTGGCTCTTTTAGAAGCTCCTCTTCTACTCTTGGAAATAGTGGTGGAATCTTTTCTACTATAAACTCTTTTAATAGCTCTTTGCTTTTAATTAAAGAGTTAAAGCTTTCTGTATTAATCTCAAATCCAAGTGCCGATGCTACCTTTTTAGTAGTGTTTGGCATTATAGGGTGTAGCATAATTGCAACCTTTGCTAAGATATTTGCAATAAGTCCGTTTAGTGCTAACGCTTCTTCCTCTTTATTCTCTTTCATTAAAACCCACGGTTGATACTTATCTATAGACTTATTGGCAACACTTAGTGGTCTCCAAAGCTCCTCTAGGTATCTGTGAATTTGCATATTAAATAGAAGTGGCTCTAAGTTATCTAAATATCCATTTACTTCGTCAAGTTCTGCTTGGTAATATTTTGAAACATTTTCGCTTGTTACTTTGCCATCGCTATATTTTCCACTCATTCCAATAAGTCTGTTTAGTAGGTTTCCAAAGTCATTTCCAAGATCTGAGTTTATTCTATCTATTAGTGCTTTTTGGCTAAAGTCACCATCTCCACCAAAAGGAACTTCTCTTAACATAAAGTATCTAAAGTTCTCAACACCATAAGCATCGCTTACCTCTTTTGGATCGATTACATTGCCTTTAGATTTACTCATCTTTTCGCCGTTTCTTGTCCACCAACCATGTGCTGCAATATGTGTTGGCAAAGGTAAATCTAAGCTCATTAAAAATGCTGGCCAAAATATTGCGTGAAATCTTAATATATCTTTACCTATTAGGTGTACTCTTGCTGCCCAATAGTCCATTTTTTCTTCATCTGTACCGTAGCCAAGAGCTGTAACATAGTTCATAAGGGCATCTAACCATACATATATTACATGTTTTGAATCGTTCATATTTGCTGGTAGTTTTACCCCCCAATCGAAGCTTGTTCTTGTAATACTTAAATCATCAAGTCCATTTTCTACAAAACGCATAACCTCATTCTTTTTAGTCTTTGGTAATACGCACTTTTCGTTCTCTTTATACCACTCTAATAGTTTATCTTGATATTTAGATAGTTTAAAAAAGTAGCTCTCCTCCTCTACAATTGTTGTAGCTCTGCCACAATCTGGACAAAATTCATTATCTATAAGTTGTGTATCTGTAAAAAATGTCTCACACCCAATACAGTAGTGCCCTTTATATGTACCTTTATAGATATCACCTTTGTTGTACATTACCTCAAAAGCTTTTTGTACACCAATTTTGTGTGCTTCGTCTGTTGTCCTTATAAATTGGTCGTAAGATATACCCATATCATCCCAAAGTGCTTTAAATTTGCCTGAAATATCATCTGCATACTCTTGTGGACTTTTGCCTCTTTGCTCTGCAGCTTGTTCTATCTTTTGTCCATGTTCATCTGTACCTGTTAAAAACCAAGTATCAAGCCCCGATACTCTAGAGTATATTGCTAATGCATCTGCAATTACTGTTGTATATGCGTGTCCAATATGAGGAACATCGTTTACATAATATATAGGAGTTGTTATATAAGCTTTTTTGCAACTATCGCCCATTTGATACCTTTTTGTAAATAATTTTTAATATTTTACCCTAAAAGAGTCTAAGTAAGATTTAAAATGGTATAATTTTTAAAAACTTTTTTAATTGGAGGTTAAATAGATGGATATTAAAAAAAGTAACTCTTTAGAAGATGCAAGAGAGCATATAGATAAAATAGATAATCAAATAGTAGAGTTAATTGCTACAAGAAACGCCTATATTAAACAGATAGCCCATTTTAAAACTTCTGTAGATGAGATAAAAGCAAAAGATAGAATAGATGATGTAATTAATAGAATGCGCTCTCGTGCAATTGAACTTGATCTTTCACCAAATTTAATAAATGATTTATATATTAGAATGATAGATGCTATGGTAGATACAGAAGTAGCAGAGTTTCAAAACGCTAAAAACTTTTAATACTCTTTAAATCTTTTTTAAGCCTATTTGCCTATTTGCTTTTTTTACGGATACTCTGCTGTGCTCTTGCAATACTCGCTACCCAAAGAGCAACATCCATCACTTACGCCTTCGCCTTTAAGATCTTTATCAAATGCCCAGTAGTGGTTGTAACTTCCTTGTATTAAAAATTAAAATACCATAACTAAATCGCTAGCACTACTGTTATTTGCAACTCTAAGTTTATCGTTTAAGTCATTCACATATACAACCTCAACCATACATCTAACATGAAGTGTATCTACTTTAGATTGCTCACCTTTTGCAATCAAGTTATCATATAAAGTTTTTATAGATTGAGTATTATAATCTCCACTAGGCATGGATTCTATCTCTTTATCTCTAATCCCTAGTGGGTTTAAATCTACATTTGAAAAATGGCTGCTTGTTAATCAGAGGGTTCAATTAATATTTTTTAACTAACTTTTGAACAGCTTTTATATGTTTATATTCACCTTTTGTAGCAATATTTTTAAACTGTTTTGCACTCTATTTAGCATCTAATGCTAGATAGATATCATAAGCTTTCTTAACCTCATATGGCAAAGAGTTTGAGTTTCTGCCACTCTTTTAATTACCTCAATAAGCTATAAATATTGCTGATATTGCTATATTTTTTCACAAATAACTTCCTTTTTTTAATATTTCGTATTGTAGCAAACATGTGTTACCTAAATGTTAAGCCTCTTCTTTTATATTCTCTTCATTTACTGTCCATATAAATAGTGTTGGTATAAATATAAGTGTCATTAGTGTTCCAAGAATTAAGCCACCAACTGCAACAGCACCTAATGGAGCTAACCTCTCTAGTCCTATTGCGTTACCAGATGCAACTGGCCACATACCCGCACTTACTGCAAAGGCTGTCATTAAAACAGGTCTTGTTCTAATATGTATAGCCTCCAACATTGCCTCTTTTTTGCTTAGACCTTCTCTAATTTTATCTATTGCAAAGTGAGCCACTTGCAAATTAACCTCCATAAAAGTGGCTAATTCCCCTTCATAAACATTTTTCAAAATTAAAAAAAACTCTCAGCTCAATAATCTCTATATTTTACCCCAATTTCACTAAATTTCTAAAAAAATCCTATTTTTACTCCGTGCTTTATAGTTTGAGTTTTTAACTTTCGCACCTAAATCATACAAAAACATCAAGTAAATCCCCCTTAATTACGGGTACTTAAGAGAAGTGCAATATGTCCATAGAAATACAAATCAGTAACATTATCAACGATAAGCTAAGAAATCCAATCTACACAACCATGAAGTTGTTAAATATGAAAACTATCCTTACTAAAAGTAATTTCACAAAAAAAGAAGGTGTTGCAGCACATAT